>CAYLJL010000132.1:0-5472 GCA_964384005.1 uncultured Lachnospiraceae bacterium
TTACGCTGCCGGCGTTTGCCAGGCAATTTGTCTTATGCTGAAATTTCAGCGCCTCCGCGCCCCGAAAAATATTTTTTATTCTCTATAAGAGTTCTTATAATGTAAATATAAGGAATGTACAAAATATGGGGTACACCACCACGGGTGTAGCCCTTTTTGTGTCTTAACAGGAGGATGGTTTTATGAAATTGAACGGAAAGCAATTCAAGCTTTCAGATGAGGTCAGTATTCTGGATTTTCTCAAAGAGCGGAATTACTCCGCTGACAGGGTCGCTGTTGAGTTAAACGGCTCTATAGTCCCGAAAAGGGAGTTTGAAAAGACGACTTTAAAAGATGACGATGAAGTGGAAATTGTCTGCTTTGTAGGGGGAGGCTGATATGATTTCTGTTTTTGTAAACGGAAAGCCGGAGAAAATTTCGGGAAAAACGCTGTTTTCAGCTTTTCCTCCGAAAGAAAATACTGTTACAATATTAAACGGATTTCAAGTAAGCGAGGATTTTCCCGTTAAGGAAAATGATGAGATTTATATAATTGAAAAAGGTGTTTTTCCGCCGCGGAAACAGCTTGAGGCAATGATGGCCGCAAGGCATACGCCTAAGGTTCATGAAATACTTAAAAAATCTAAGGTCGCTGTTGCCGGACTTGGGGGGCTTGGCTCAAATATAGCCGTAAGTCTCGCCAGGCTGGGAGTCGGAAATTTATTTCTTGTTGATTTTGATATTGTGGAACCGAGTAATCTGAACAGACAAAGCTACTATATAAAGCATATAGGTATGCCGAAAACAGACGCCCTTAAACAGCAGATTGAGGAAATAAATCCTTTTATAAAAGTCGGCGCGGAGAATATTAAGGTTACAGAGGAAAACGCCGTCGGACTTTTTAAAGGATTTGACGTTATTTGCGAGGCTTTTGACAACCCGACAGCAAAAGCTATGCTTGTCAATACGGTTATGGAAAATCTGCCGGAAGTGAAAATTGTCTCCGCTTCCGGTATGGCGGGATATGAAAGCGCCAACGCTATAAAAACCGAAAGAAGAATGAAAAATCTGTATGTATGCGGAGATTTTGAGACGGGGGCGGATTACGGTATGGGGCTTATGTCTCCGAGAGTGCTTGTTTGCGCCGGACACCAGAGTAATATGATATTAAGGCTTTTGCTTGACAAGGAAGAACCATAGAAATTTTATGTAAAAAATTTTATGTATTAAAGGAGAATTATTTAATGGATAAAGATACTTTTAAATTAGGCGGAAAAGAATTTAACTCAAGATTTATTTTAGGTTCAGGAAAATTTAACATTGAACTTATTGAAGCCGTGGCGAAAGAGGGAGGCGCCGAAATTCTTACTCTCGCTTTACGCCGGGCGAACAATGGGGGAGAGGCTAACATACTTGATTATATACCCGAAAACGTTACTCTCCTTCCTAATACATCAGGGGCAAGAAACGCGGAAGAAGCTGTCAGAATTGCCAGGCTCTCAAGAGAAATAGGCTGCGGTGATTTTGTAAAGATTGAGATAATCAACGACTCAAAATATCTTATGCCTGATAACCACGAAACCGTTAAGGCAACGGAGATTTTATCAAAAGAGGGTTTTGTTGTTCTTCCGTATGTTTATCCCGACCTTATTATCGCCAGACAGCTCGAAAATTCCGGAGCGGCGGCGGTTATGCCTCTTGCCGCCCCTATCGGCAGCAATAAGGGACTTGTAACAAAAGAATTTATCAAAATGCTTGTTGAGGAAATTGATTTGCCTGTTATCGTTGACGCGGGCATAGGAAAACCATCTCAGGCCTGCGAGGCTATGGAACTCGGGGTTTCGGCGATTATGGCGAATACCGCTGTGGCGACCGCGGGCAATATAAAACAGATGGCTAAAGCTTTTAAACTCGCTATAGAGGCGGGAAGACTCGCTTATTTGGCGGGAACCGGACGTGTTCTTGACAAGGCGGAAGCCTCAAGTCCTCTGACGGGTTTTCTTCAGGATTAGGGGGGGATTATTATGAGTAAGGCTGATTTTATGGAATATCGTGAGGAAATGGAGAAAATTGACTCTGATATAATGGACAGAGTTCTTTCGGAGGTTTCCTCTTATGATTATACTGTTTATGACAAAGCCGACGTTTTAAGAGTTCTTGACAAGGAATACCTGAATTGTCATGACCTGAAGGTTCTTCTCTCAAAGGCGGCGGAGGATTTTCTTGAGCCTATGGCGAAAAAGGCGAAGGCTGAAACGATGAAGCATTTCGGAAATTCTGTTTCCCTTTTCACACCTTTATATATCGCTAATTATTGTGAGAATGAATGTGTTTACTGCGGGTTTAACTGTAAAAATAAAATTAACAGGGGCAAGCTTACTTATGATGAGATTGAGAGGGAAATGAAAACTATCGCTGAATCGGGTCTTAAAGAAATCCTTATACTTACGGGGGAATGCAGAAGTCAGTCGAGCGTGGAGTATATAGGAGAGGCCGTAAAAACCGCTAAAAAATATTTCTCGACAATAGGGATAGAAATTTATCCTTTGAATTCCGACGAGTACGCTTTTTTAAGAAAATGCGGCGCGGATTTTGTAAGCGTATATCAGGAAACTTATGATACCGTTAAATATGAACAGGTGCATTTAAGCGGAAGGAAAAGAATTTTCCCCTACAGGTTCAACTCTCAGGAAAGGGCGTTGACAGGCGGTATGAGAGGAGTAGCTTTCGGCTCTCTTTTAGGTCTTTCGGATTTCAGGAGGGATGCTTTCGCTGCGGCGCTTCACGCTGATTTGATAAGAAAAAAGTATCCTCACGCCGAGATTTCTTTTTCCCTTCCAAGACTAAGGCCGTATATAAACAACGCCGACAACAATCCAAACGATGTTCACGAAAAACAGCTGTTGCAGGTTATGCTTGCTTATCGCCTTTTTATGCCATTTGCGGGAATTACAATATCAACAAGGGAAAGAGCAGGTTTCAGAGACAATGTTATCGGTATGGCGGCGACTAAAATTTCCGCCGGCGTGAGCGTAGGAGTGGGTGGTCACGAGGAAGATACAAAAGGCGACGAGCAGTTTGAAATTTCAGACCCGAGAAGTGTTAAAGAAGTTTGTTCCGCAATAATAGAAAAAGGTTTGCAGCCTGTATACACAGATTATATATATGTTTAGTATTTTTAACGTGAGTTCGATGAAAAATAACAGCGAAACGACAGTTTTGCACAAAAGTTTTTACCCCGCTTTTTTCAATAAGCGCCGCAAAGAAATGCGGACGGCGTAAGCCGGCTTTGGCAAAGCCAAAGCGCTGAACAGCGGGCGGAGTTTGAGGCAGAGCCTCAAGGTTTTTATGCTCCAGGAGCATTTTTGGAGGTTTGGAACCTTATTACGATAGAAAAAGGTTCCATTAAC
The DNA here is from genome assembly GCA_964384005.1 of uncultured Lachnospiraceae bacterium. GTDB lineage: Bacteria > Bacillota > Clostridia > Lachnospirales > CAG-274 > MGBC114079. The sequence continues at coordinate 3,390 of CAYLJL010000132.1, forward strand.
TATAAATTTTCATCGAACTCACGTTATTTTTAAGAAAATACTGAAACAGCTGAATATAAAGAAAACCGAAAGAGTGATTTTATGGATATAATATGCGTTACAAATAAAAAAACGGCGGAGAAGAATTCTGTTGATTTTTATACGAGAATTGAGGAAATCGCGAAAACGGCGCCTGAAAAAATAATTTTGAGAGAAAAATATCTTTCGGACAGCGAATATGAGCTTGTCGCCGAAAAATGTTTTGATATATGCCATAAATACGGCGTTGACTTTGTTGTTAATAAATTTATAAATGTCGCTGAAAACTTAAATATTAAAAATATTCATTTATCTTTTAACGATTTTTCGGAGAGGAAAAAAGAACTGAGTTTTTTTGAGTGTACGGGCGTTTCCGTTCATTCCGTCAGGGAAGCCCGTGATGCGGAAAAAAACGGCGCCGGCTATATTATTGCCGGGCATATTTTCCCGACGGACTGTAAAAAGGGCGTTCCACCGAGGGGAACAGGCTTTTTACAGGAAGTTCTGGAAAATGTGTCTATACCTGTTTACGCTATAGGAGGAATAAATTCCGCAAATGTTTCCGAAGTGAAAAAAACTTCCGTTTCAGGGGTATGCCTTATGTCCTCTCTGATGGGAAGGGAAGCTCCTCAAAACGTTATGGCGGGCATAAGAAAATGAACGGAATATTATAGTCAATCAACTTAAAAATAAACAAGTTCGGCGGCTGAAAATCTTTTTTGCTTATGTTTAGTCAGTCAGCACAGGCTTTGGCTATGTTCTCCTTTTGCCGCCCTGCAAAAATAATTTTTAACCCGCCTCCTTTTGCTCATTTTCAAGCTGACTGACTATAAAATTTTTCTTAAATATATAAGAAATAATTGAATTTCCTATTGAATTTTTCATAAATCGGTATATAATAGTTGTTGAGAAATCTTTTTAAAATTTTTAGGAAAAGAGTGATATTAATGCTTAATGTAAAAATGAATTTGGCAAAAACAAAAAAAGAAAAACCTGACCAGAAAAACCTGAGTTTTGGGAAATATTATACAGACAATATGTTTATTATGGATTATGAGGAGGGAAAAGGCTGGTATGACCCGAGAATAGTTCCTTATCAGAATATTTCTCTTGACCCCGCGGCTATGGTTTTCCACTATGCTCAGGAATCTTTTGAGGGCTTAAAGGCTTACAGAACGGAAGACGGTTCTATTCAGCTTTTCCGCCCCGATAAAAACGCCGAGCGTATGCAGTCTACCCACAGGCGTATTTGTATCCCCGAAGTGCCTGTCGAAGATTTTGTACAAGCTGTGAAAACTCTTGTTTCCGTTGAAAAGGACTGGGTTCCCTCAGAGCCGGAAACTTCTCTTTATATAAGGCCTTTTGTTATCGCTACAGAAGCTCACCTTGGGGTAAAACCATCATCTACATATATGTTTATGGTGATTGCGTCTCCTGTGGGAGCTTATTATGAGGAAGGAATGAATCCCGTTAAGATTTTTGTTGAAGACGAGTATGTCAGAGCTACGCAGGGCGGAACCGGTTTTATTAAATGCGGCGGAAATTATGCCGCTTCCCTCGCTTCTCAGGTTAAAGCTCACGATTTGGGTTATTCACAGGTATTATGGCTTGACGGTGTTGAAAGAAAGTATGTTGAGGAAGTAGGTTCAATGAATATTTTCTTTAAAATCGACGGAAAGTTTTATACCGCGCCTACATCGGGAACGGTTCTCCCCGGTGTTACTCGTATGTCATGTATAGAACTTCTTAAAAAATGGGGATATGACGTGAAAGAAGAACATATCTTGATAACCGATATAATGAAAGCCGCTAAAGACGGAAAGCTTGAGGAGGTTTTCGGAACAGGAACCGCCGCTGTAATCTCACCGGTGGGAGAGCTTCGCTATGAAAATGAAATCGCTAAAATTAATGATTTTAAAACAGGCGAAATAACTCAGAGATTATATGATACATTAACAGGTATTCAATGGGGTAAAATCCCTGACGATATGAACTGGACGGTAAAAGTTGATTAGACCTGTTTAATAACCTGAGTGATGACGATTGACAAGAGATTTTTTTGTCA
>CAYLJL010000133.1:0-5162 GCA_964384005.1 uncultured Lachnospiraceae bacterium
AACGTGAGTTCGATGAAAAATAACAGCGAAACGACAGTTTCGCACAAAAGTTTTTTCTCCGCTTTTTTCAATAAGCGCCGCAAAGAAATGCGGACGGCGTAAGCCGGCTTTGGCAAAGCCAAAGCGCTGAACAGCCTGCGGGTGCGGGCGGCGCCCACGGTATTATTTTTTGTTGTATTATAGTCAATCAGCTTAAAAATAAACAAGTTCGGCGGTCAGAAATCCTTTTTGCTTATGTTTAGTCATTAAGCACAGTCAGCTGACTATGCTCTCTTTCCGCCGCTTTGCAAAAATAATTTTCAGCCCGCCTCCTTTTGCTCGTTTTCAAGTTGATTGACTATAATTTGTTGTTTTGCTATAAGGGATTATTTTATTGGTTCGCGCTGAAAATTTTGAGGATTGCCATAAACGCGTTCCATAAAAACAATACGCGCGATTGCGTCCGGAATGCCGCTTTGGGCGGCTCGCAGTCGGCGCGACAGGAAACGGATTAATTCGTTTCCTTATAATATATTAAAAGGAGTAAAGAAAATGGGAAAATTAAATATTGTCGGTCTGGGTTATATAGGATTGCCTACAGGGCTTATGTTCGCGGCTAACGGTATTGAGGTTGTCGGAACTGACCTTAATACGGAGCTTGTCAAAACGCTTCAGAATAAAAAGCTTACTTTTGAGGAAAAAGGCCTGCAAGAGCTTTTTGAAAAGGCGCTTGACGGAGGAATCAGTTTTTCAAATTCTCTTATTGAAACAGACAGATATATTATTACCGTTCCTACGCCGTACATCAAGGAAAATAAGAAAATTGAGGCTAAATATGTTATTGACGCCGTTTCTCAGGTTCTTGACGTCTGCGAAAAGGGCGCTGTTGTTGTTATTGAATCGACAATATCTCCGGGAACTGTCGACAAGTTTGTAAGGCCTGTTGTCAGGGAAAAGGGTTTTGTTATCGGAAAAGACGTTCACCTTGCCCACGCGCCTGAAAGAATTATACCGGGAAATATGGTTTTTGAACTTAAAAACAATTCACGTACTATCGGCGCTGATTCTCCCGAAATCGCTGAAAAAATCAAAGGCTGGTATAAATCCTTCTGTGAAGGGGATATTGTGACCACAGATATAAAAACCGCCGAAATGAGCAAGGTTGTTGAAAATACTTTCAGGGATATCAATATCGCTTTCGCCAACGAACTTGCTAAAATCTGCGACAGAGAGGGTATGAACGTATACGAACTTATAAAAATAACAAATAAACATCCAAGAGTTAATATTTTACAGCCCGGCCCCGGTGTTGGAGGACATTGCATTTCTGTTGACCCGTGGTTTTTAGTGGGGGATTATCCGGATATCGTTGATATAATTCTTGCCGCGAGACACGTAAACGACGGTATGCCCGACTATGTTATCGGAAAAATCGGGAAAATTATGAGAGAAAACGGAATAAATGATTTAAGCAGGGTCGGCCTTTACGGTCTTACTTATAAGGAAAATGTTGACGACCTGAGAGAAAGCCCGACTTTACAGATGCTTGAAAGATTTGAAAAGTATTTTGTTAAAGGCGTTAATATATATGACCCTATGATTAAGGAAAACAAGTTTTCCGGACAAACTCAAAATTTTGACGAATTTATTGAAAACTCAGAATTGATTGTTGTTCTTGTGGGACATCAGCATATTAAAGATAATTCAGACCGCTTGAAAAGTAAAATTGTATTTGATACAAGAAATATTATTCAAACGGCAGACAAGCTTTATAAGTTATAATAAAAACAGCGTTATTTGAATTTTATATAAATTTTTGAAAAATTCCGAAAGCATCTTAAATAAAGATGCTTTTTCGGAAATAAGGATTTGTTCGGAGGTGTTTTATGAGGTATTTAGAGGATTTACGGGAGGGAGACGCTCTTGTCGGACATTATTTATGCAAACAAAAGCAAACCCTTAAATCAAGAGCGGGAAAAAATTATCTGTCTTTAAAGCTTCAGGATAAAACGGGAACCATTAACGGAAAAGTATGGGAGCTTAATCATCAGATACAAAATTTTGAGGAGGGGGATTTTATTAAAATAGATTCTCTTGTTTTGACATATCAAAACGAGCTTCAGCTTAATATTAAAAAAATAAGAAAAAGTCAGGAGGGTGAGTATAATCCCGCGGATTATATCCCGTGTACGGAAAAAGATATCTCTCTTTTATACAATCAGTTTACAGACTACATAAAGACTGTATCAAATGTTTATATAAAAAGTCTGCTTGAAAATATTTTTATGAAAAATGACGGGATTGTTGAGAAGTTTAAGCAGCATTCCGCAGCAAGAGCAATGCACCATAATTATATGGGCGGACTTCTGGAACATTCTTTATCTGTTGTTCAGATATGCGATTTTATGGCGCTCAGATGTAAATATATAAACAGGGATATTTTAATCGCGTCGGCAATGCTTCACGATATAGGCAAGTTGTGGGAATTATCTCCGTTTCCCGAAAACGATTATACCGACGAGGGACAGCTTATAGGGCATATCGTTATAGGAACGGAGTTTATTTCAGCACAAACGGCAAAAATTCCTGATTTTCCCGAAACTTTGAAAATACTTTTAAAGCATTGTATTATCGGGCATCACGGCGAGTATGAATTTGGTTCCCCTCAGCTTCCCAAAACTATTGAGGCTTTTATTCTTCATTGCGCCGACAACATGGACGCTAAAATTAAAATGTTTGAGGACGCTTTGCAAAAAAATAATACTCAGGGTCATTGGGCGGGGTATCAGAAGCCTCTTCTGAGAAATGTCAGGGATTCCGAGTTCTGAGAAAATGAAGGCAGGCAATATTGAATACCGCTGTTATTGGTCAGGGGATTTATGTCCGGCGGTTACAGTCAATTAACCGGAGGATTATTTCGGATTGTATTATTTCACGGAAATCAATTTTCAAAAACCTTGGAGTCTTTTTCTATCGAAAAAAGGCCGGCCGCAAAGCTTCGTTTTGCTGCTTGCCCATGCAGCCGGGGATTCCGAACCTCCGGAAATACTCTTTGAACATTGAAAAATCATAACCACGGGTTCTGCCCGCATCTAATTGATTTCCGTGTTCTTATTTTATCCACAGATTAAGCAATGTTTAGCATTATATAAAAACAGGGGAGGACTTTTTATGAGCAATATGCCTTCAGAAAAGTTTAATAATGATAATTGCAATAATAATATAAAAAATGAAAAAGGCGTTAAACCTATTGAGTATAACCCTTCAAAGCTTGAAAAGGTTTTAAAGATGAGCGACGAGGAAACAATAGCGAAGGCTATCAGAGATTTACTTTTAAGGGATAAAGAAAATGGAAATTATTAAAAACAAGAATTATGTTGTCAGAATTTATGATATTGGCGAAAACGGTGAGGGAATCGGTAAAATTGATGATTTTGTCGTGTTTGTTGACGGGGCTTTGCCAACAGAAAAGGTTTTAGTAAAGATTGTTAAGGTTAAAAAGTCATATGGATACGGAAAGCTTTTAGAGATTTTAGAAGGCTCAGAGTCAAGGGTTAAACCTGTATGCGATGTTTTTAAAAAATGCGGAGGGTGCAGCCTGCAACATCTTGAATATTCCGCTCAGCTTGATTTTAAAAGAAAAAGGGTTAAGGACAGTCTTGAAAGAATAGGCGGGTTTTCAGATGTTCACGTTCTTCGCACTATTGGAATGGAAAATCCATACAATTACAGAAATAAAGCCCAGTTTCCGGTCGGTATATCAAAAAACGGGCTTTCTTTTGGTTTTTACGCTCCAAGAAGCCACAATATTATTGATATCTCAAAATGTTTTATTCAAAATGAGATTAATGAGAAAATTATTTATGCTGTAAAAAACTTTATGCTTGAATTTGATATAGCGCCTTATGACGAGCGGTTTCATAAGGGTATTGTACGTCATATTGTTACAAGAACAGCATTTGTTACAGGGGAAGTTATGGTATGTATTGTTATAAAAGGCCAAAAACTCCCGAAGTCAGAAACCCTTGTCAATACACTTTTGGAAATAAATGGTATCAGTTCTGTTGTTTTAAGCTATAATAATGATAAAACCAACGTTATTATGGGAAATAAAATTGACGTGCTGTATGGAAAGTATTTTATTGAGGACTATATCGGAAAGTTTAAGTTTAAAATTTCTCCTCTGTCATTTTTTCAGGTTAATCCGGAGCAGACACGGGTACTTTATCAAACAGCACTTGATTTCGCTGAACTTACGGGAAAAGAAACGGTTATCGACGCTTATTGCGGTATCGGTACTATTTCCCTTTTTGTTTCAGAGAAAGCCAAGAAGGTTATCGGTATTGAAATTGTTCCCGAGGCTATTGAGGACGCGAGGTACAACGCCCTGATTAACGGGGTATCCAACGTTGAGTTTATTCTCGGAAAGACAGAGGAGGTTTTCCCTGATTTATGGGAAAAAATGAAGGTTGAGCCTGACGTTTTGTTCCTTGACCCGCCGAGAAAAGGCTGCGATATAAAGCTTATTGATATGATTTTGAAATCAGCTGTATCTAAAATTGTTTATGTATCCTGTAACCCGTCAACTCTGGCGCGGGATTTGAAGCTGCTTTCGGAAGAATACGCTGTGGTTAGGGTGCAGCCTGTTGATATGTTTTGTATGACGACACATGTGGAGACTGTAATTTGTCTATCAAGGGTAAAAAAATAAAAAGCTTATAAAAATGCCCAATGTATTATGATTTCTTCACCTTTTAAAGTAATTTTATTGATTAGGGAACGGACAAGAGTTCTTTGTTCTTGTAAAGTTCCCTTTTCAAAATATCCAATGAATGTTTTACAAGGTTTCTTACATCTGATTTACTTATTTTGCTTTTTTGTTCGGAAATCAAGTCTATTTCTTCTTGAAGGATATTTTTTTCGCTGGTTATTTGTTCGGCTCGTTGGGATATTAACTCAATGGGAAGACTTTCTAACTGGTATAAATCCATAAGTTTTGTTAATTGTTTGTTGAGTTCATTAATCCGAGTGAACAGAATATTTTTTTTGTTGGGTTTGTTGTACTTGTTATTTTTAACAATTTTATCAAAATAGGTTTTATCTTTGTTTAATTTTAAAATTTCACCTATTATTATTTTATCCAAGTCGCCGACGAAATAAGTTTTATTTTTACAGGTCGGGTC
>CAYLJL010000133.1:5172-5433 GCA_964384005.1 uncultured Lachnospiraceae bacterium
CTCATTGACAGTAGAAAAATCTCCGTCTCCATTAATATCAACAACTATTCTGTTCATAAATTCCCTCATCTCTTATTCTTTAAAACTTTTGTGATAACCCTGATACTATAGCAAAACAACAAATTAATACAACAAAAAATAATACCGTGGGCGCTGCCCCATACGTACTGACTTAAGACCGTGGGACGCTGTCCCACCACCCTGCAAGCACGGAAATCAATTTTTGCGGCGTAGCCGAAATAAAGTTTAGGTCAAGCCTTT
>CAYLJL010000134.1:0-5432 GCA_964384005.1 uncultured Lachnospiraceae bacterium
AGCTTTGCGGCCAGCCTTTTTGCGATAGAAAAAGGTTCCATTAACTATAAATTTTCATCGAACTCACGTTATATTAAATGAAAGAATAAACAGGAAAGTTTTACAGCAATTTCAAAATAAACAGAGGAAATGAACTTTATGTATGCAAAAGAAGATTATACGATAGAAAACATTTTAAAAATAACTCTTGAAACGGCGTCGATGCTTTTAAAAAACGGAGCCGATGTAAGACGTGTAGAGGATACTATGATAAGAATATGCAAAGCATATAATTTAAAAAAACCCGAGGTTTTTTCAATAGCCTCGCTTATAATTATAACCGCCTCCGAAAAAAACGGAAAAACGCTGACACTGACAAAAAGAATATATAATAACTCAATAAACTTAACAATTCTTGAAAAAGCAAACGCTCTCTCAAGGGAAATATGCGAAAACCCTGAAGCCCCCTCGTATGTGATGAAAAAAATATCCGAAATAGAAAAAAACTCTGGAAATACGGATAAAAAAATATGTTTAGGATATATGCTTGCGGCGAGTTCGTTTTCAGTGTTCTTCGGGGGAAATTTAAGAGATGCCGTTTCTTCGGTAATAATAACATTAATTTTATTTTTCGGAAACAAATATATCTTAAAGCCGGCTTTAAACCGAATACTGTATACCTTTATAATTTCTTTATTAATGGGAATTACGGCAATATTTTTTACAAATATCGGCATAGGAGAACACGCCGATAAAATCATAATCGGGGATATAATGCTGTTAATTCCGGGAATGTCCTTAATAAACTCTATGACGGATATGTTCTGCGGCGATTTTGTGACAGGAACAACTCAGGCAGTGTCCGCATTACTGACAACAGCGGCAATAGCGGGAGGTTTTTTATTTTCCTTTACCTTAACCGGAGGTTTTTTCTAATGATAAATATTACAGACAGTTTTCTTAATATACTTCTTGCCTTGATAGGCTCAATAGGATTTGCCATAACTCTTAACGCGAAAAAGACAAGAATATTTATAATGGGAATAGGAGGCGGCTTGTCATGGGGAATATATTTGCTGGGGATTTTCATTACAGGTTCTGTTTTTGCAGCGGCAATAATCTCATCTTCCTCCATATATCTATACTCCGCGATATTTTCAAGAATACAAAAAGCGCCTATAAATGTATTTTTCGCACCTACAATAATACCAATGCTTCCGGGAGGCGGCTTATATTACACTGTTTATTCATTAATAGAAGAAAATAACGAAAAATTTTATCATTACGGAAAAGAAACTCTGCACATATCCTTTGGACTCGTAATAGGATATATTTTTTGTTCCGTAATATGGAATTCTGTAATTTCTGTATATTGTAAAAAAGCAAAATGTCAATGAGATATCAAAATAGTGTTTTTCTTACCGTTCTTTCAATATTTCTCCGATTAAATGAGATATAAGCGTAATATTATAAACTTCGTTTTCCGTCCAACCTTTTCTTTGGAAAGATTTTTCGAAAGAAATAACGCCGACAATATTCCTCTCATCGTCATAAATAAGACACTGTATCGCGGAATAAACCCTCTGTGCCGAAAAAGCGGAATATACTTCTGAGTTTTTACTCTCTATGCTTGCCGAGCTATGTATGACAAATACTCCGTTTGAATTAAAATTGTTTAAATATCCGCCCTTATAAATGTATTCAGCGTTATCATAAACATCTCTTGTATCACCCCATAAAGCAATCCTCGTCAGGTCTTTTCCAAAAAACACCGCGACACGGCTTAAATTAATATTCTTTCCGATAATACCTATAACCTCGTCAATACCCTTTTTGTGTTTTCTCAGAAGTATATCAAATAAACCGCATAAAGTTTCCTCAAGCTTTTCTCTTATCCCGATAACACAAATATTTTGCTTGTCCTTTTTTTCAGAATTCGCTACACTGACAGCCTCGTCATAAATTATATATCTGTTTTTACCCTTTTTTTTCGCTGTATAAAGACAAGCATTGGCATTCTCAAAAATCTCATCATAACTTTGCCCGTCGGCAGGGTACTTTGCCGTACCCATAGAAACGGATAAACTGACCTTATCCTTAATATTTTTAAATTTTTCCTCAACTGTCATTCTTATAGACCTGAGATAACTTCTAAGTTCCATATTGTCGTTAAATCCCGAGAATACGATAATAAACTCGTCTTCGCCAAACCTTCCGACAACACCTCTGAAATTAACAGCCTCCTCTATAGTATCCGCAATCTCTTTAATAATTTCATCACCGAAAAGATATCCGAAATTATCATTTATCAATTTAAAATTGTCGATATCAATAATAACTATATTCACACAAAAACAAGGTTTTTTGTTTATAAGTTCTGTCGCGTATTTAACTACACTTTCTTTGCTTAAAAGTCCTGTAAGAGCGTCTCTGCTGACTTTGTCAGTTTCTCTTTCCGCCGTCAGGGTTCCGACAACCAATGATACTCCTTCCTTAAACGTCAAAGTTTCTCCTTTGAAAATATTATATGAAGTATCTTCGTCAGCATATACTTTGGAATCATTCAACTCATAACAAAACTCCCTCGCTCCCGCCTCAATATCCCTGCAAAGCTTTTCAAAAACGGAAATATTTTTATTTTTAATATAATTATTTGAGATGATATACTCTTTCCAATCAGAAAATTCTCCGTTATAAATTTCAATATCCCTGTTTTTATTAATCAGATAAAATTTTATTTTTTTCGTTTCAGGTGAATACTCAAAATAAATTTTCCCCAGAATATCCAAAAACACTCTGTATTTTGAAATCATATGATTTCTATCCTCTATTGTGTCTGCCCAATTCTCAATAGTATAGATATCCGTGTAAATTCGTTTTTTATCATGTTCAGAATCCTCAATAAGCTTTGCTTTCATAAGCACTTGCTCATATACTCCGTCAGAATTTATCAAGCGGACAATTAAATAACGTTTTTCTCCATGATGGATATTATTAAAAACATCTTCAACTCTGCCTCTGTCTTTTTCGTATATATTTTTTATAAAAGAATTAAAATTTTTCGCGCCTATGAGTTCAAAATACTCCGGAACGGCGCTTACTATATTACCGCACCCATCGAAAATAACGCTGCCTGTCATATAACCCGCCTCCACTTAAACCTTGTTTTCACCATTTTCTTTATTAGCCCTGTTCAATAACCTCCGCAATGCCGCTTAACAGCGGTTTTTCCACCGTACTTTGCTTAATTTTCCTGAAATACTTTCCATGTATTACCGCGAAAATTAAGCTTCGTCTGACAAAAAAATCTCTTGTCAATCGTCATCACTCAGGTTATTAAACAGGTCTATTTTTATCGGAATTGTTTTTTATATCCCTCATAAAATCAAAAACCGTATCAAAAACCGCCTTATCCCCCGTAAGTGAGAATAAAATATCATAAAAATACTTTGCCGCCTCAATATTTCCTTGTTTTTTTGCGTTTGTACCAGCGCTCGCCGCGAGTTTTACAATATCAGGGTTCACCCCCATCTGAATATCGGCTTCATCGCAGATTTTTTTCATTTCCTCCGCGGACAGGGGATTTATCTCAATTCCTTTTTCCATTGTAATTTTCTGAAGTTTTTTTAAAGCGGCTTTATTAGGTTTAAAATAATGGGACAATATGTACATATTAACGGCCAAATCAAGTTTTTCTGTTTCGCCGTAGTATCTCCCCAAATTATAATAACAAAGAGAAATCTGATTAATATCATAACTGTATTTAAGAATATTTTTCACAAGTTCAATAAAATTTTTATATTGTTTGTTCAGATACAGGATTTCTGATAAATCAAGCATTAAATCAACCCCGACAGGATTCCAGAACAGCGCGTCTTCATACGCTTTTTTCGCCTCATTGTCTTTTGACAATTTAAAAAGAGAAAATCCGTAAAGTTTATAAATATACGAAAAATTAAATTTTGTCGGTTTAACAAGTCTGCCTTTCTTATAAATTTCTGTATAAACATACATTTCAAACAAATTATTAAGGCTTACACAATCAAAATTCCCGCCGTCCTGTCCTTCGGCGCAAATGTTAGGGATAATCGTTTCAATTATTTTTACGGCTTCCGCATAATTCCCGTCAAAAATTTCCTTTTCGGCTTTTTTTGTTTTTTCGGCGACTTCTCCGTTATCCTCCTGTAAAATCTGCCCGAATAAAACTTTTTCCTCATCAGGAAGCATATCATAAATCATTTTACCGGTTTCCTTATTGATTTTTTCGGCAAAAGGTGACTTTCTGTATTCAGCGTTCTTCTGCATAATATAAATAACGTCTTTTTCAACCTCTCCTGTAAGTCCAAGCCTGATTTTATCCATAATTTCCTCAAATTTCATAATAAACCATCTCTCCTTTTCCGAAATCTTCTTGCGAAGCCGCAGGTCGTGCAAAGCTTTTCAACCGCCTTTTTGCCGCTGAAACCGTTGTAAAATTTTACCGCCCTTTCCGATTTTAAAATTTCATCAAGGGAGCTTTCAAATAAATTACCGAGACAAATATCACCTTCATGGTCAAGACAGCATGGAACGACGCTTCCGTCACAAAGTACGCCCAACTGGTCTCTTAAACCGTAACAAAAACAATTTTCATTTTCAGAATTCTTCGAAATATCCGGCCATTCAAATTTCTGAGCCATTTCCATATACAAAAATTTTTTAATCGTTAAATTTTTCCCCTCACACAATGTACTATTAATAGTATAACTAAGACTAAATTCTTTTTCAAGTCTTTTTAATATTTCTTCGTTAAGTAAATTATCGGCCTTTATAAATTCTCCGTCGTTATTCCAAAGTCTTAAAAGGCATATTTTCCCCATATCGGAAGCTTTAAGAGAAAATTCCGCGATATTTTTAATATATTCGTCAAGACTTATTTTTATGTCGTTTGCCTCAAAACTGTGCAGAGAAATATTTATCCTGTGAACACTGTCGCTTGAAATCAAAATACTCTGTCTGTCTTTCAGCAAAATTCCGTTTGTAGTAATAATTACTTTAAAACCCATGTCTCCCGCGATATGTAAAATTTCCTTAATGTCAGGGTGAGTTAAAGGTTCTCCCAAAACATGGAGATAAATGTATTCTCCATATCCTTTAAGTTTCCTTCCGATAATCTCAAATTCCTCACATGACATCAATCTGGGTTTTCTTTTTGTTTTTGGACAAAAAATACAATTAAGATTGCATATGTTCGTTATTTCCACGTACATTTTTTTAAATTTTTTCATAAAATAAAACAGCCTCGTTTCTTTTCACAGCAATTTGTAAAATTTTAGGGACAAAACAATACATTACTTTTTGTAAAAAATTTATTATTGCGTTATTTCCATTATTGTTCCGCCGTATTGACAAAATAAATTCTTTCACTTATTATTATAATCAAATATCAGTTAAATTTTCAATAAAAATACAAG
>CAYLJL010000135.1:0-5366 GCA_964384005.1 uncultured Lachnospiraceae bacterium
AAAACTCTTGTGCGAAACTCCGTTTCGCTGTTATTTTTCATCGAACTCACGTTATATTAGACTTCTTTCGAAACCAAGAAATTACATCAATTCAATAAAAAATTATTTCATTAAATGGTCAGCGAAAGGCGTTTTGCTTTTTAAACGCCGAAAGCGTTAAGAAATATTTAATGAAATAATTTTTTTGACGATACTTCTATTGTCATGAAGTTTCGAAAGAAGTCTATTATAGCGAAACAATAAAACAATACCTTTCAGATTTCAAAAAAAATCTGATATATTAAGGGATTATTTTATTGTTTCGCACTGAAAATTTTACGGATTGCTATAATCAGTTTTTTCCTCAGCCGGAGAAACTTCTTTTATATCACAGCCGAAGTTCAGATAACATTCAAACAATCTGCCCCACGGGAAATTATACTCTGAAAGATTGAAATTATCAGTTAAATAGGTTTTACCTTTAACTATGTATTTTCTGTCGTTGAAAGCGGCGGTAACTTCTTCCGCTCCAACAACAGGGGGAAGTTTTTCACTTTTTAAGGTGTCCTCATATACAGGTACAAATCTTTCGTTTGTAAGGGCGAGTTTTCCCTTCAAGGTATAAAAGCCGTCCTCGGCGCAGTGTACAGCCAGCAGGTTAAGGTGACTTTTCAAAAAGGCTTTTTCATCTGTACAGTTTTCTCTCATAATTCCGAAAACCTCAGAATGGGCAACCCCAAGACCTATGGCGTTGGCGTTTGTGTTCCACGCGCTGTAACAGGCAAGCTCGTTTATTCCTAATTTTCCGTTCCGCTCTTTCGCGTTATTGAGCAGGGTTAAAAAAACCGTGTTGTTTCCGCTCGCTAAAACGCTGCTGTCAAAAATTTCAATAAGACCTACGGAATTGCCTTTGTTCTTACTTTCTTCCATTTGTTTTATAATTGTTCCGGAGGTAATATCTTTATTACTGTAGTCAAAAACATATAAATCAATTTTTCCTTCTGTTTTTTTCTTTCCCGCGGAAACAAAGTTGATATCGTTCTTTACAAGAGAGTTTATTTTTAAAACGTCAAATTCTCCTACGGCGGAGTCCTTACTTGTGCTTATAACGTTAATGTCGGAGGATACGTTTTTCCTTTTTGACAAGTCTCTCGCGTATATAAGCTGGGGAATTTCATCTGTTCCGAAAATAAAATTAATATCTTCGGATTTTCCGTTTAAAGATTTTGAGGCTTCATAAACTCCCCTTTCATCTTTTAAAAGTTTATAAATACACCTCGGCCCGTTTGTTATATAGTTCCTCGCGAAACTGAATTTTATAGGCGTACCGTTTTCCTTAGGAATCCAGTCCGCTCCCTTTCCGTTAAAATATGTGATAAAGTCGGGAATTTGAAAATCATCGTTGCTTATTATAATTTCGTCGATTTTACCCTCCTCACGCATTTTCAGAAGTCTTGAGAATATCTCCGAGACAGAGGAAAAGGGCATTACATATTTTGATAAATAGGTTTTATAGGGTTCGTACGACCGGTAAACTCTGTTAAAATGATTTATAAATTCTTTTTCCCACTTAGTAAGGGCGTCTTCTCCAAGTTCATACTTTTTATTCTCAACATAGCTCCATTCCATTATGAGCTGTGAGGGCGTGACCAGAGAAAGGTTTTTGTTTATATATTCATAGTCCTCGCTTTCGGGATTGTCTTTTATGTAATAATATCCCATTCCCTGATATTTTTTATCATCACGCCATATAGAGTTCATTCTCGTCTCGGGCAGAGTCCTCGGCATTGACAAATTGACATAATAAGAGGGTTTGTCATATTCGGCCGTTAAACTCTCAAGCTCGCCGAGGGCTTCTTTAACGTCGCTGTAATTATCTCCCACACGGCTTCCAACAAGTCCGCCGGTCATATATGAGGAAGTATTTATAATAACCGTTGTGTCCTCGTTATTTGCTGAGGATACCTGTTCCCTTATCTGTTCTCTTACAACATCGCTTTTTACAAATCTGCTGTAACCCGCGTTTATCGGAAATATATCAAGGGTATCCTTATCCGGGGCGAAAAAACTGTCGCCGTTAATTTCGGCGATATCGGAAAGGTAATCAAGGCTTACAGGTCTTCCGTCGATGGGCGCTGTTATAACGCCGGCGGAAACAGGTATACTTTCCGTTATTATAATCAGAGATGAGAAAAGTACGGCTATGGTTTTTTGTCCTGAAAATATATTTTTTATTCTCATAGCTGTTCAGTCTCCTTTTTCTCTGTTGTTTTCGACAACGGCTTTAAGCCTTTCGAATGATTCCTCACTTATTACGTGTTCCATTTTACAAGCGTCTTTCGCGGCCGTCTCCGGAGTTACCCCTATTGATATAAGATATTCGGTAAGAACAAGATGTTTTTCATAAATTTTTTCGGCGATTTCAAGTCCCGTATCAGTAAGCAGTATCTGATTGAGACGGTCGACTTTTACGTGTCCCGCCTCTTTTAAAACCGACATGGCCTTGCTTACGCTTGGTTTTGAGAACTTCAGTTCGTTTGCTATATCAATGGCTCTGACAGAGCCGTTTCTTCTTTTTAATACTAAAATTGTCTCAAGATAGTTTTCTCCTGATTCCTGAATTTTCATAAAATAATTCCTCCTTGCCGGATTTATAAAAACGCTGAATTGCTGTAACCTGAATATTTTCCTGATTACCCGAATATTTTCCGGGCGTATTCCACGGACGCCAAAGCATCTTTCCCATAGAAGTCCGCTCCGATTTCGTCGGCGTATTCCTGATTAAGTACGGCGCCGCCTACCATAATTTTACAATCGGGTTTTGCCTGTTTGACTTTTTTTATTGTTTTTTCCATATTTACCACAGTAGTAGTCATAAGCGCGCTTAAACCAAGCAGTTTAACGTTTTCCTCAAGAACTTTATCAACTATTAAGGAAACGGGAACATCTTTTCCAAGGTCGATAACATCGAAGCCGTAATTTTCAAGAAGCGCTCTTACTATGTTTTTTCCGATGTCGTGGATATCTCCCTCTACCGTCGCTATAATTATTTTTCCCTTCTTTTCTGAAACAACGCCGTTTTCGTTTAAAAATTCCTGAATTGCCGCAAAGGCGTTTTTCGCTGTATCCGCGCTCATTATAAGCTGTGGAAGGAAGTATTTTCCTTTTTCGTAAGCGTCGCCTGTAACGTCAAGCGCCGGTACGATATATTTGTTTATTATGTCCACGGGTTTTTCATTTTCTTCGTTTAAAAGTCTTTTTGTTTCCTCAAAGGCTCCGTCTTTTACGCCTTTTATAATCAAGTCTTTTAAAGAGTCCGTTTTTCTGTCATTTCCGGAAGAGGGAACGGCGTTTTCGGCCCGCTCGCTCTGAGAGGAGATATATTCTGTACAGCCTTTATCTATTCCATACAGAATATTATACGCTCGTATAGTGTCAATCATAGGCCTTGACATGGGATTTATAATACAGGCGTTAAGTCCGGACTGAAGGGCGAGGGAGAGAAACACTGTATTGACCAGTCCTCTGTTGGGAAGTCCGAAGGAAATGTTTGACACGCCTAAAATTGTTTTTACTTTGAGGTTATCACGCGCGAGGCTTAACGCTCTCAGAGTCTCTCTTGATTCCTCCTGCTGGGCGCTTACGGTCAGTGTCAATGTGTCGATAATTATATTTTTTTTCGATATGCCGTATTCTTCGGCAGTTTTTATGATTTTTTCGGCTATTTTAATTCGCCCTTCCGCCGTGGGGGGTATACCGTCCTTATCAATACACAATCCTACAACGACGCCGCCGTATTTTTTTACCGCGGGGAAGACCTTTTCCATAATTTCCGGCTTTCCGTTTACGGAATTTATAAGAGGTCTGCCGTTATATATTCTGAGCGCCGCCTCGATAACCTCCGGCGTGGAGCTGTCAATCTGGAGAGGAAGATTTACGGAGGCCTGAATTGTTTTAATTGCTGAAATCATCATCTCTTTTTCGTTTATCTCCGGAAGTCCCACGTTTACGTCCAGTATGTCCGCTGAATTTTCCGCCTGAGAAAGCGCCTCGTCAAGTATATAACTCATATTGTTGTCTTTAAGCGCCTGTTTGAATTTCTTTTTTCCTGTGGGATTTATTCTTTCACCGATTACAACAGGTTTTTTATCTATATACACATATTTTGAGTAAGAACTTACAACGGTGAAATCTTTTTCCGTAACGGGAGGGGGCGTTATATCTTTGCAGGCTTTTACGGTTTTTTCTATATGCAGGGGCGTTGTGCCGCAGCAGCCGCCTATAAGCCATGCGCCGCCTCTGGCAAATTCTCTCATATATCCGGCGAATTCGTCCGATGAAATATCATAAACGGTCTGACCGTTTTCAATTTTGGGAAGCCCGGCGTTGGGCTGAACAAGTATAGGTATGGAGGCGACTTTTATAAGCTTGTCGAAAAGTCCTTTTATCTGTACAGGCCCGAGGCCGCAGTTTATACCCAGAGCGTCGACTCCGAGACCTTCCAGAACCGCCGTCATAACGTTTATATCCGCACCTGTAAGAGCATATCCCTTTTCATCAAATGTCATCGTACATATTACGGGCAGGGAGGTATTCTCTTTTATCGCTAAAATGGCCGCTTTGGCCTCATAGGTATCTGATATCGTTTCGAGAATTACAAGATTGGCCCCGGCTTTCTCACCGGCGACAGCGGAACGCTTAAAAATCTCATAGCACTCGTCAAACTCAAGTTCGCCCAGAGGTTTTAACAGTTTGCCCACAGAACCCATATCAAGAGCGACATATTTGTTTTCTGCTTCCAAAAGGGCAATCGCCTGCTTTACATTATAAATTCCCGTGCTTATAATTTCCTCGACATTATCGTATTTTGTTGAGTACGCGCCGAAAGTGTTGGCGGTTATAATATCCGCTCCCGCTTTTAAATACCGCATATGGATATCGATAATTGTTTCGGGAGAGGTTATATTCAGGGTTTCGGGAAGCTCTCCCGTTTTAAGTCCGCTTTTTTGCAACATTGAACCCATCGCGCCGTCAAAAAACAATAGCTTTTTTCCAAATAAGTCTTTTATATTCATATTTTCAATCCTTTTATCCTTTAAGGAAACACTGATTAACACGAAAACGTTTTTACGGCAGAAAAATAAATAAAAGCAAACAGGCGTTTTTAAAGTGAGATTAGTATAAAACAGGTGTTTCCTTAACATATATTTATTGCGTTTTGTAATTTTATTTAAGTGCCGTCATCATTTTATTATAACTCAAAATTGCCAAAAAAGACAGAGTTTTTTATTATTTTATTACAAAATTTTTATTGTTTTTACTGATTGATACGCACGGTCGTTTCATAAATTTTTTACTCATAAAAACATACTTTATATTAAGTTTAG
>CAYLJL010000136.1:0-5358 GCA_964384005.1 uncultured Lachnospiraceae bacterium
AGGCTTTCGGCTGCGCCTGCCTTCCGCCGCCTTGTGAAAATAATTTTTTCCTCGCCTCCTTTTTTCCATTTTCAAGTTGATTGACTATACGTTCGGACTACCTGCCGACTCTGCGTAAAAAACTACGCGTTTGTGTTTTTATCTTTGTTTATATAATGTTTTCCTGAATATAGCAAACGGCGTTAACTTGTTTACTATATTAATAAACAACCTTTGCCTTATTGCCGGTCTCAAGATTTTTTCTTTCAAGTAAAATTTTCTCAACTTTTTTCTTTACTCTTTGTAACGCGTTGTCAATAGCTTTCTCATCTTTATCAATAATACTGGCAATTTCATAATAACTTTTTCCTTTTAGATATAAACGCAGGACTTTATATTCAAGGTTGCTAAGGTTGTCGGCGATTTTTTCCTCAATATAGTTTTTATCCTCTCTGCCGATAAAAAGGTCTTCGGGATTTGACAATTTATCCGCAAAAAGTTCAATATAAGTTTTCTCATCTTTTTCATCGCAAATGACTTTATTTAAAGAAAGAGATGAGTTAAGCGGAATATGCTTCTGTCTCGCGGCGGATTTAATAGCCGTTATAATCTGCCGTTTAACGCATAATTCAGCGAAAGAATAAAATACATAGCTTCTGTCAAAATCCCTGATGGCTTTATAAAGCCCAATCATTCCCTCTTGTATAATATCCTCTTTATCCGCCCCCATAATAAAATAAGGCCTTGCTTTCATTTTAACAAGTTTCTTGTACTTTTCAATAATAAATTCCTGAGCCTGTTCATCTCCCTTATGAACAAGCTCAACAAGTTCTTCGTCCTTAAGCTTTTCATATTCTTTATCTGTAAATAAATTTTTTTTCTCCATAATCCTCCCCCTGTATCATGTAGTTCAAAAAAACAGCTGCAATTCAGTCCCGCCGCATTTTTTCGAGCCAGGCGGCCGTTTCGCTGTCAAGATTATCTATAAGCATATTGTTTTTAACGGGTTTAATTTCCTCAATTTTTTCTTTGATGTGTTTTTTAGCGAGCTTAACATCTTCCTCAAGCTCTCTTGCCGATATCCTGACGGCGCCTTTACTCATAATTATAACTTGTTCCAGTTTGTCAGAAGTAGCGACGGTGACTTTATATTTTCCCCTGAGTTTTGAGGCGGTGCGTTCTATGTAGTTATCAGCGGTTTCGGCCTCTTTTGTGTATACGACATATATATCATTATATTTATAAACGCTTCCTGTACCGCCTTTAACGAGATAAGCGTCAAAAACAAGAATAAGATTAAATTTTTTATAACCCTGATAATCTCCCAAAATATCAATAAGCTTGTCCCTTGCGTCCTCGAGAGAAATATCGGCGATTTTTTTAAGGGATTCCCATGAGAATATAATATTATATCCGTCAACAAGCAAATACTCGTCACTCACAAGAATCACCCGCCGCGCCTTTGGCGGACAACCTCATACATAATAAGCCCTGCCGCGACAGAAGCGTTAAGAGAGGCTATTTTGCCGAACATAGGAATTTTAACGGAGAAATCGCATTTTTGACGGATAAGCCTTCCGACGCCGCTTCCCTCACTTCCGATGACAATGGCAACGGCATCGTCAAGAGGAGCGTCAAAATACTCCTGTCCTTCCATATCGGCGCAGGCAATCCAAATTCCCTGTTTTTTCAAATCGTCAATAGTATTCGCTATATTCGTAACTTTAGCCACAGGCATATACTCAACCGCCCCCGCCGAGGTTTTGCTTACAACAGCCGTAAGACCGACCGACCTTCTTTTTGGAATAATCACTCCATGAACCCCGCTGGCGTCGGCGGTTCTTAAAATCGCCCCCAGATTATGAGGGTCTGTTATTTCGTCAAGAATAACAATAAATGGCTTTTCGCCTTTATATTCGGCGATTTTAAGAATATCCGACACTTCGGCATATTCTTTGGCGGGACAAAGGGCAATAACCCCCTGACAGTTATTCGACCTGCTTATTTCCGCCATTTTGTTTTTATCAACTTCCTGAATGACTATTCCCCGTT
Source organism: uncultured Lachnospiraceae bacterium (assembly GCA_964384005.1). Taxonomy (GTDB): domain Bacteria; phylum Bacillota; class Clostridia; order Lachnospirales; family CAG-274; genus MGBC114079. The sequence continues at coordinate 2,032 of CAYLJL010000136.1, forward strand.
CGGCAGCTTTAGCTGCAATAACTTTTAAAGTACCTTCTGTTTCACCTTTTTTGAAAATAATTTTGTCAATGGTTCTGCCGCTGTTTATCGCCTCAAGGACCGGATTTCTTCCCTCAAGCTGAAAATTGTCATCAAAATCATCGTCTTTTCTTTCCGAATATTTGCTAAATTTATTACGTGAATTTTCATCAGATTTTCCCATAGTCTTTCCGGGGAACTCTCTTTTTTTGCCGAAGCCGTTTTTTCTTTTGTTTTCCCTCAAATTCAAATCTCCTTTTCTACACACATATTAAAAATTTCGTTAAGCCTTTTGATATCGCCTTTTATATATAAATATCCGAATAAAGCCTCAAGACCCGTAGCATACCTGTAATCAATAATCGACGCGTTTTTCGCGGCGGTAAAACTTTTCGCGTTTCTTCCCCTTTTAAGTACCGCCAGTTCTTCCGTAGTAACAGAATCTTTTATTTTTTCAAACATACCGGCCTGAGCTTTCGCGTTTACAAAATCTTTAGAGGCCTTATGCAGTTTATTTACAGGCATATTACCGTTTTTTATAACCATTGTCCTTACAAAAATCTCAAAAACAGCGTCGCCTATATAAGCGAGATTAAGAGGGGAATACTCATTCGCGTTTATTTTTAAATCACTTGAAATCGAATTAAAAAATGTTTCAGTCATATTATTTTTTGCTCCATCTCACACCGGCGCGGGTATCCTCAATTAAAATACCCATTGAGGAAAGTTCGTCTCTTATTCTGTCAGCTTCCGCCCAATTTTTATCTTTTTTTGCCAGCTGTCTTTTTTCAATAAGATTTTCTATTTTTCCGGTATCCAAATCAGTTTCCTCTTTTAAGGGTTCAATTCCAAGAATACCGCACAACTCAATGATTTTCGACAAAATAATTTCGGCGAATTTCTTTGTGGATTCTGTTCTGACATTTACATTAGCGAATTTAACAAACTCAAAAATCGCCGAAACCGCGTCGGCGGTATTAAAATCGTCGTCCATACTTTCCTCAAAGCGATTTTTAAATTTAACACATTCCTTAATAAGTTTTTCTTCCTTTGCTGTAAGCGCTCCGGCTTTACCGTTTAACATAATAAAATTAATGTCCTTAACACAGTTTTTTATCCTGTCAAGTCCGTTTCCGGCGGCCTCCATCAGTTCACGGCTGAAATTAATCGGACTTCTGTAATGACCATTTAAAATAAAAAATCTTATAACATCATAAGGAATCTCTTTGGCTATTTCTCTCAAAGTAAAAAAATTGCCTTTTGACTTTGACATTTTCTCGTTATCCACATTAATAAAACCGTTGTGAAGCCAATATTTTGAAAACTGCTTTCCGTTTGCCGCCTCGCTTTGAGCTATTTCATTTTCATGATGCGGAAAAATAAGGTCTTCTCCCCCCGCGTGAATATCAATAGTATCGCCTAAATATATTTTCGCCATAACTGAACATTCTATATGCCAGCCCGGCCGGCCTTCGCCCCAAGGGGAAGCCCATTTCGGCTCACCGGGTTTAAAAGGTTTCCATAAAACAAAATCCATAGGATTTTTCTTTTCCTTATCCACCTCAATTCTTGCTCCCGCCTCAAGTTCGTCAATATTTTTTCCTGAGAGTTTGCCATACCCGTCAAAAGATTTTGTATCAAAATAAACCGTTCCGTTTACCGCATAAGCGAATCCCTTTTCAATAAGAGTTTTAATCATTTCAATAATATGGGGCATCTCCTCGGTAACTCTCGGATTTTTTGTAGCCGGCTCAACATTAAGTCCCTCGGCGTCCTTAATAGCCTCTTTGACATATCTGTCGGAAATTTCTTTAGCTGAAACATTTTCCTCGATTGACCTCTTTATAATTTTGTCGTCCACATCGGTAAAATTCTGGACATAATTTACATCATATCCTTTATATTCCAAGTATCTTCTGATAGTATCAAATATAACATACGGTCTTGCGTTGCCGATATGTATATAATCATATACCGTAGGGCCGCAGACATACATTTTAACCTTATTTTCCTCCAAAGGAACAAATTCTTCCTTTTTTCTTGTCAATGTATTGTAAAGTCTCATAACTTTTTTCTCTCCTTATAATTTTAAAACGACATAAAAATTTAATGTGGTATATATTATAGCAATTCGCAAAATTTTCAGAGCTAAACAATAAGAGAATTCCCTGATGTATCAATTTTTTTAAGGTTTATCTGTTCATTCTTTTATCGGTTCGCTGTAAATCAGCTTTCATTCAATTTTTCCTCTATTTTCTTGACCTTAACCCTCAGAGCGCAGATTTCCATTTCAATAGGGTCAGGGAATCTGATTTGGTCAAGACAGTCCGCGGGACTATCGCCTTTACAAATCCGATTTCTTTTTATAACGCGTGCGGGAACGCCCACAGCCGTACAATTAGACGGGATTTCCTTTAAAACAACAGACCCCGCGCCGATTTTAGCGTTATCACCGACTTTAAAAGGGCCTAAAATTTTAGTTCCGGCTCCAATCATAACATTATTTCCTATAGTCGGATGTCTTTTTCCCGATTCTTTTCCGGTACCGCCCAGTGTAACTCCTTGATAAATAAGGACATTATCCCCTATTTCGCAGGTTTCCCCGATAACAACACCCATTCCGTGGTCAATAAACAGACCCTTGCCGATTTTAGCGCCGGGATGGATTTCAATACCTGTAAAAAATCTTGAAATCTGGGAAATAAGTCTGGCGATAAAAAACAACTTAAATTTATAAAATTTATGAGCGGCTCTATGAAAAAGACACGCCCAGAAGCATGGGTATAAAAAAGCTTCCGCTGTACTTTTTACAGCGGGGTCTTTTTTTCTTATCGTTTCAATTTGTCTGCCCGCTTCACTTTTAATGCTAACAGCAGCTTTAAAAATAATAACCGCTTTTAAAATCATAAAAAATATTTTTTTCAAATTCATTTCCTGCACCTCTGTTATATATATGTTTTAGGAATTTTACATCAGTTTTTTTCAACAAGACAAACCGCCTTTGCCGCAATCCCTTCTTCTCTCCCGGTAAAGCCAAGCTTTTCTTCCGTTGTTGCCTTTACGCTTACATCATCAGGAGCAATACAAAGGCACTTTGAAATATTTTCTTCCATACTACTAATATATTGCGCCATCTTAGGCTTTTGTGCAACAATAACGCTATCTATATTAATAATTTTATAGCCGTCTTTTTTAACAATTTCATAAACTCTTTTTAAAAGTTCCAGACTTGATATATCCTTAAAAGCAGGGTCGTCGTCCGGAAAAAGCTTACCTATATCACCTTTTTTACAGGCTCCCGCGATACTG
>CAYLJL010000137.1:0-4741 GCA_964384005.1 uncultured Lachnospiraceae bacterium
TAATTTTTCAAACTTAAAAGTTACGTTTAGTGTTATTTTTCAGGAAAAATAACACTAATACTTCATTTTTTTTGAAAAATTATTTTTTGTTTTTTAATTTGTCGGTATTTCCTTAAATGTAAAATAATGAATTAATTGATATTTTTAAAAGGTATTAAATGGAAATTTAAGAAAAATAAGAGCCTTTGTCTAAAAATCAAAGGCTTTTATTTTTTTGTACATAATTTTTACTTTGTGAGAAATAATGATAAAAGAGATAAGGAAACGCTGATTTATAGCAAAACAATAAAATAATGTAATTGACAAATTATAAAAATCTGATATATTCAAAAATTATTTTGTTGTTTTGCCATGAAAATTTTGCGGATTGATATAAAATATAAGGAGAATACATTTATGAAAGATAGCTTAAAAAAATACTGGGATGGATTTAATAGCGGCGTATGGTGTGAGGATGTGGATGTAAGGGATTTTATTCAGAAGAATTATAAACCTTATGAGGGAGACGATTCTTTTTTAAGCGGCCCTACGGAAAGAACAAAAAAACTGTGGGAAAAAGTTATGGGTCTTATGAAGGAGGAAAACCAAAAAGGTATCCTTGACGCGGAAACGAAAATACCGGCGGGAATTACGGCTTATGGCGCCGGGTATATTGATAAGGATAATGAAAAGATTGTCGGACTTCAGACTGACAAACCTCTTAAAAGGGCGATTATGCCCTACGGGGGACTCAGAGTCGTAAAAAAGGCTTTAGAGTCTTACGGATATAAAATTGACGAGGATACAGCAAAAATATTTTCTAAATATCGAAAAACTCACAATGACGGAGTATTTGACGCCTATAACGAGGAAATAAGAAAAGCCCGCCATTCAGGAATAATAACAGGTCTTCCCGACGCTTACGGCAGGGGGAGAATTATTGGGGATTACAGGAGAGTAGCTTTATACGGAACTGATTTTCTTATTGCGAATAAAAAACTTGAACTTGAATCAGCCGCACCCCTTAATTTTGATTTTGAGACAATTCTTTTGAGAGAACAGATAAGCGAGGGAATTAAAGCCCTTTATGAACTGAACAAACTTGGCGAAAGCTATGGGTTTGACCTTAGCCGGCCTGCCGAAAACGCGAGAGAAGCGGTTCAATGGACTTATCTGGCGTATCTCGGGGCGGTGAAGGAGCAGGACGGCGCCGCTATGAGTCTCGGAAGAACTTCTACTTTTTTTGATATATATATTGAGAGAGATATTGAAAAGGGTGTGCTTAATGAGTGTGAAGCCCAGGAAATTATTGACGATTTTGTTATGAAGCTCCGAATGGTAAGATTTTTAAGAACGCCTGATTATAACGAACTTTTTTCGGGTGACCCTACATGGGTTACGGAATCTATAGGCGGAATGGGGGAGGACGGAAGAACTCTTGTTACCAAAAACTGTTTCAGAGTTCTTAATACGCTGAATAATTTAGGTCCCGCTCCCGAGCCTAATATGACGGTTTTATGGTCGGTAAAGCTTCCTAAGGGTTTTAAAGATTTCTGCGCTGAAACTTCTATAAAAACAAGCTCTGTTCAATATGAAAACGACGACCTTATGAGAAAATACTGGGGAGATGATTATGCTATCGCCTGCTGCGTATCCGCTATGAGAATAGGCAAGCAGATGCAGTTTTTCGGCGCGAGGGCAAATTTGGCGAAGGCGCTTCTTTACGCTATTAACGGCGGACGTGATGAAAAAAGCGGAGAACAGATTGCTCCTGTGTTCGCTCCCATAACCTCGGAATATCTGGAATATGATGAGGTTATGCTGAAATTTAACCAGATTATGGAATGGCTCGCGAGAGTTTATATGAACAGTCTTAATATTATCCATTTTATGCATGATAAATATAATTTTGAGAGGCTTCAGATGGCTCTGCATGACAAAGAAATTCTCCGTACACAAGCCTGTGGAATTGCGGGGCTTTCGGTGGTCGCCGATTCACTTTCCGCTATTAAATATGCTAAGGTTAAAGTGATAAGAAACGACGACGGCCTTGCCGTCGATTATGAGGTCTGCGGAGAATATCCCGCTTTTGGAAACAATGACGAGAGGGTGGATAAAATTGCCTGTGATATCGTGAAAAATTTTATGGGAAAATTAAAAAAACAAACTTCATACAGGCAGAGTATGGCGACTATGTCTGTACTTACCATAACATCGAACGTTGTTTACGGTAAAAAAACGGGAAGCACCCCTGACGGAAGAAAAGCGGGCGAACCTTTCGCCCCGGGTGCTAATCCTATGCACGGCAGAGATACAAAGGGCGCAATCGCGTCGCTTAAATCTGTCTCAAAGCTGCCTTATGAATATTCTCAGGACGGAATATCCTATACTTTTTCGATTATTCCTCAGGCTCTCGGAAAAACAGATGAGGACAAAATAAAAAATCTTACAGGTATTATGGACGGATTTTTTTATGACGAGGGCCATCATATAAACATTAACGTTCTTGACAGGGAAACGTTATACGACGCTATGGAACATCCCGAAAAATATCCTCAGCTTACTATTCGTGTTTCAGGATATGCGGTTAATTTTATAAGGCTTACAAGAGAACAGCAGCTTGACGTTATAAACAGAACTTTTCATAATGTTGTATAAAGGAAATACTGGTTAAGGTGATATTTTTATGGAAATTAAGGCAAAAATTCATTCAGTGGAAACCTGCGGAAGCGTCGACGGACCCGGTATACGGTATGTTATATTTTTTAAAGGCTGTCCGTTAAGGTGCGTATATTGTCACAACCCTGATACATGGAGCGACGGGGGCGGCAGGGAGATAACCGTTTCCGAATTGTTTTCGGATATTAAAAATTATAAGGAATTTATGAGGTTTTCGGGAGGCGGCGTAACTGTTACCGGAGGAGAGCCTCTTATGCAAAGTGAATTTATTTACGAGCTTTTTAAATTGTGCAGAAAAAACGATATTCATACCGCTGTTGACACATCGGGAAACGTTTTTGATGAAAATGTTAAAAAGGTTTTGGAATATACTGACCTTGCGCTTTTGGATATAAAAGCTTTTGACGATAAAATATTTAAAAGCATTACGGGGAAAAGTGTAAAAAATACTTTGATGTTCGCAAAATGGCTTAACGAAAAGAGTATTGAGACGTGGATAAGATTTGTTTTTGTTCCGACCGTAAACGACGATTTTGAGGATATTATTAAAATCGCGAATTATGTACAGGGCCTAAGCAATGTTTCAAGAGTTGAGGTTCTGCCGTTTCACAAAATGGGAGAATATAAATGGGAGGAACTAAAACTTAAATATAAGCTTAAAGACGTTATGCCGCCTTTAGAAAAAGATATTGAAAAAGTTAAAAATATATTCAGAGAAAAAGGTATATATGTTGTATAGTTTAAAAACAGCGCCTGACGGATTTCCCTTTTTATGCGGAGACTTATATCGGGACCGACAGGTTTTCCTAAGTTGTTGCTTTTTTATAATTAATATTATATAATAGACTTGTTCAATAACCTCCGTAATGGCGCTTGACAGGCCTTTTCCGCCATACTTTACTTAATTTTTTTGAAATACCGCTATGAGTATCCCCGCAAAAATTAAGTTTCGTCTGACGAAAAATCTCTTGTCAATCGTCATTACGGCGGTTTTAAACAGGTCTAATTAAAGCAATGCCACATAATTTTACGGGTCGGTATTTTTGATTTGCGAAATTTCGGTATTGTTTTAAATACATAAACAGAATTTTTTAAACAGATAAACGGAGGTATTGATATTTTATGATTATAAAACCCGATTTTTATGATGATTTTAAATGTATAGCGGATAAATGTATACTTACCTGCTGCAGCTCTTGGCGAATTGATATTGATGCTCAAACCTATAAAAAATATATTGAAATGGAAGGAGAACTTGGAGATAAAATCAGAGCGAGTCTGACGGAGATTGAGGATAAGGGAAAAAAAATAAAAACAATAAAGCTTAAAGGCGGCGTCTGTCCTATGCTTAACGAAAAGGGACTTTGTGAAATAGTTCTGAGGAAGGGTCCTGAATATTTGTCACATACATGTAGCCAATATCCACGCATTCAAAAGAAATATGAAGGAATAACGGAATTGTGTCTTTCTTTAACTTGTCCCGCGGTTATTGATTTTCTTTATGACAGGAAACATATTGAACTTTGCCAGGATACTCAGGTTATTGATGATTATAGGCATGATTTGTATTTTTATTTTGACATTCGCAGGGTATTGCTTGGAATTCTTCAGACAGAACAATTTCCTTTGCCCATAAGACAGTTTTTTATCCTTGATTTGTTGGCAAAAATAAAAAAGATGCTGTCTGAAACAGATAATTTGTCAGAAATAGACAATATAATTTCAAAATATACGGATTTTAATTATCTTAGGAATTTAGCCGAAGAAACTGAAAAAAACACTATCCCTATAGAGACAAAGATTAATAATCTGAACGCTATTTTTAAGGTGATTTCACCTGAAATTAACTGTATTTCCGTCAACTGTGGGGTTACTCTTTCCGCTGACAAATTCGCGGAGGAAGAAAAGCTATTTAACGAGCAGGTATATGCTGATATTGAAAATGTTTTTGAAAATCTTTGTTTTTATGAGATTTATTCAAATTACGTGCGTAAGCTCGGAGAAAATGACGAGAATTTTCTTTATGAAAATTGCAGTCTTTGTTTTCTTGAAACGGCTCTTATAAAGTACGCTATGTTTGTTT
>CAYLJL010000137.1:4751-5265 GCA_964384005.1 uncultured Lachnospiraceae bacterium
GCGAATGGGCATAAAATAACAAAAAATGAGCAAAAGCTTATTATTTCGGCTCTCTCAAGACTTTTTACCCATAATCAAAAATTTGTTGAGGAATTTTGGAAGGCTAATAAAAATATTGATATTTTTATGTATCCGATTAGTATGTATCTCCATTTAAAATAATTTTACATATTGGCTGAGAGTCAGACAATTTGAAACTCAGCAAAAGAAGGCTGCTGAAAGAGCGTTTTCAGCCGCCGGATTTATTTATTCTAAAACCGGCTGACGATATATCTTTGTTCAGCGTTTATACCAAAACCATTTAAAGGATTGATAAAAATAGCACTGACACTTCGTTTTTTTGAGTTTTTATGTTTTTCGACAGTCTGAATTATTTTTATTTTTAATTTATTGATGTTTTCTTAATATTATTGAAAAAAACGATAATATATGTTATAATTAATTCAACGGGAGCTTGATATTATAGTCAATCAACTTAAAAATAAACAAGTTCGGCGGCTGAAAATCCTTTTTG
>CAYLJL010000138.1:0-5255 GCA_964384005.1 uncultured Lachnospiraceae bacterium
ATTATATCAAGCCAATAAAAAATAATTTACAGCGAAAGGCGTTTTGCTTTTTAAACGCCGGAAGCGTTAAGAAGCATTGAAGGAAATATTTTTTAGACGACATTTTTACCAATATGAAGTTTCGAAAGAAGTCTATTTTTTAAAGCTTTATTTCCTTAATCGACGTTTTATTAAGAATGTTGCCGAAAACTTTATAATTTACGTTGAAAAATATATTTTTCTATGTTAGAATATTACATATATTGAATTTATATCAATTCGTAAAATTTTTAATGCAAAACAAGTCTAATGAAATAATTCCCTGATTATTGAGTTCTATTAAAGTTTATATGTTCATTTTTTTATTGTTTTGCTGTAATTTAGGAGGATTTTTCTGAAATGAAAGGTATTATTACTGTTATTGGAAAAGACAGCGTAGGCATTATAGCTAAGATATGCACGTATCTTGCCGAAAAAAACATGAATATTCTTGATATTTCACAGACTATTATCAACGGATATTTTAACATGATGATGATTGTCGACGTTTCCGAAAATTCAAACGAGTTTGAGAATACTGTCGAGGAACTAAAAAAACTCGGTGAAAAAATTGGCGTTGATATAAGACTTCAGTCCGAAGAAATTTTTAACAGTATGCACAGAATTTAATTTTCGGGAGGATATTTTATGATTTCACGTTATGAGGTTTTTGAAACAAATAAAATGATTCAGGAAGCTAATCTTGATGTTCGTACCATTACTATGGGTATTAATCTTCTTGATTGCGCGGATTCGGATATAAATAAACTTAATGATAAAATTTATGATAAGATTACAAAAAACGCCTCCAACCTTGTTTCTGTGGGAGAAGATATATCAAAAGAATTCGGCGTTCCTATTGTAAATAAAAGAATTTCTGTCACCCCGATAAGCCTTGTGGGCGGTAATCTTGATACATCGGGTTTTGTATCTATTGCGAAAACTCTCGATAAAGCCGCAAAAGAAGTCGGTGTGAACTTTATCGGCGGTTACTCCACTTTAGTACAGAAAGGCAGCACAAAAGGAGACATTAACCTTGTAAGAAGTATACCCGAAGCGCTGACAGTTACAGAAAGAGTATGCTCGTCCGTTAATGTCGGTACGTCTAAAAACGGAATAAATATGAATGCCGTAAAAAAAATGGGTGAAATTATTAAAGAAATGGCATTTATGACAAAAGATAAAGAGTCTATAGCCTGTGCTAAATTTGTTGTGTTTTGCAATGCTGTGGGGGATAACCCTTTTATGGCGGGCGCTTTTCATGGCGTGGAAGAAAGAGATCTTGTTATCAATGTCGGCGTAAGCGGTCCGGGAGTTGTTAAACGCGCATTAGAAAATGTAAGGGGCGCGGACTTTGAAACGCTTTGCGAAACAGTTAAAAAGACAGCCTTCAAAATTACAAGAGTTGGTCAGCTTGTCGCGAGGGAAACTTCCAAAAGAATGGGAATTCCTTTCGGCATAATCGACCTTTCTTTAGCTCCCACGCCGGCAGTCGGTGACAGTATAGCCGAGATTTTTAATGAAATGGGCCTCGAAAGAGCAGGCGCGCCCGGTACTACCGCCGCCCTCGCCATATTAAATGACAATGTAAAAAAAGGCGGGATTATGGCGTCTTCTTATGTAGGCGGTCTTAGCGGCGCGTTTATACCGGTAAGTGAGGACCACGGTATGATTGAGGCAGCTGAGTGCGGCGCCCTTACCCTTGAAAAACTTGAGGCTATGACCTGTGTATGCTCCGTTGGGCTTGACATGATTGCGATACCCGGTTCTACCTCTGCGGAAACTATTTCCGGAATTATTGCCGATGAAATGGCTATCGGCATGATAAATAACAAAACGACGGCGGTAAGAATTATTCCTGTCATCGGTAAAGATGTGGGCGACAGCATTGAGTTTGGCGGGCTTTTGGGATACGCTCCGATTATGCCTGTAAATAAATACAGCTGTGAAGCGTTTATTAAGAGAGGCGGCAGAATTCCCGCCCCTGTTCACAGTTTTAAAAATTAATTTTTTGGAGGCTTCATATGGCAAATTTTGAAAATTTAAGATGTTCAAAGGTTTTGCGTTATTTTGAAGAAATCAGTAAAATTCCGAGAGGTTCGGGAAATGAAAAAGAAATAAGTGATTATGTCGTTGATTTCGCTAAAAAAAGAGGACTTTGGGTTAAACAAGACACGGCTTTAAATGTTATTATTAAAAAACCCGCGTCAAAGGGCTGTGAAAATATGCCGTCTGTTATCATTCAAGGTCATCTTGATATGGTTTGTGAGAAAAACAGGGATGTTGTTCATGATTTTCTTAAAGACCCTATTGAGATTATTTATGACGGTGACTTTATAAAAGCAAACGGAACAACTCTTGGAGGAGACGATGGTATTGCCGTCGCTATGGGACTTGCTCTCCTTGACAATAACTCCATAGAACATCCTGCTCTTGAGGTTGTTTTTACAACGGATGAAGAAGTCGGTATGTGCGGAGCGGCGAATTTTGACGGAAATTTACTTGATGGAAAAATACTTTTAAATATTGACTCTGAGAAAGAAGGCGTTTTTACAGGCGGCTGCGCGGGCGGTATGAAAACCCACACACATTTGCCGCTTAAATATCAGAAACAGGATATAAATTTAGTCTCGTACGCTATAATGATAACCGGTTTAAACGGCGGTCACTCCGGAATAGATATTGACAAAGGCAGAGCAAACGCCAATATACTTATGGCAAGACTTCTCAATTCTCTTTTGTGTAAATTTGATATTAATGTTAATTATATATCGGGAGGAATTAAAGATAACGCCATTCCTCGAGAAGCGGAGTGCATTATTTCTTTTGACGAAACGCTTTTATCAGACATTCAGAAAAATATAAATGATATTAACAATGTTTTTACAAGTGAATTCAAAAATAACGACAGCGAAATTGTTGTAAAATTCAATGAAACCGAAAAACAGGAGTTGTGTTTTTCAAAAGATACATTAAAAAATATCATTGCCGTCATTACACTTTTACCAAGCGGTGTTCAGACTATGAGTTTTGATATTGACGGTCTTACTGAAAGTTCAAATAATCTCGGAGTCGTTAAAATTATAGATAATGAAATTATTTTTATATGTGCGTTAAGAAGTTCTGTTGTTTCCCTGAAATATTTTATTTATGACAAAATAAAAACAATTTCTGAACTTGCCGGAGGTTATGTAACTTATGTCGGCGATTATCCCGCCTGGGAGTATAATGAAAATTCAAAAATAAAAAAGATTTGTATGGAAACTTATGAAAAATTATTTAACAAGAAAGCCGAAGAAGAAATAGTCCACGCAGGTCTTGAGTGCGGAATTTTTGCTAAGAAAAAACCTGGTATTGATATGATTTCTTTCGGACCCGACCTTTTTGATATTCATACTCCAAAAGAAAAAGCAAGTATTTCATCGATTGATAGATGCTGGATATTTCTTCTTGAGGTTCTAAAAAATTTGTCAGAATAAAATTTGTCAGAATCAACATTGAGGAAACACCGCGCAAATGAAAATAAAAATAATTTTTATTTTCGAGTTTGCCGGTATTTCCTCAATTATTTGTACAAAAAACAATAAAATTTTGCTGTACAAAAATTAATGTCGGCCTATGTGGAAAAACCGCCTCATATGTACGAATATTTTTTGTTGTGCCGTTTAAAAACAAGGATTAATTTACAGATAACGATTTTATAAAATTTTTATAATTCAAAAAGCAAACTTATGTAAATACTGATTATAGGGAAACAACAAAAAAATGAACATAACAGTTTTAATAAACCCTGATATATTAAGGGAATTCTTTTATTGTTTCGGGCTAAAGATTCTGCGACCTGCTATAACAGATTTTAATCTGAGCGATAATTCTTTAATATTATTAAATCAGTATTTCCTTATAGAAAATAAAGAAGGTGCAGGTGGTTTTATGAAATTACCATGGGATAAAAATTATATTAAATTTTCATTTCATATCGTTGTTACAGTTGTTATAATATACGCTCTCAAATTGTGCGTCGACTTTCTTGCATATATAATTACAAATTTAGGTGAAATATACACAGGGCTCGGCAACTTTTTCGACTGGCTTTTCTCAGTTTGCGCGACGCTCGTTATTGCTTTTATAATATCATATGTCCTTGACCCTGCGGTTGATTTTTTTCAGAATAAATATGATATTATCTCTAAAAGATATATTATGGCTCAAATAAAAAAAAGCAAAAGTTTCAAAGAATTTTTAATTAAACTTCACATAAAAAAGAAACTCAGGACAAAGAAAAATGAGGTTGTTTATAAAAAAAGAACGGCGGGAACATTAATTACTTTTTTAATTATAATATTATTAATCTATTTTGGTATAAATTTTCTTATCGGGAAAATAAGCGAAAGCGGCGGCGATAATATTATTGACAGTATAATCGCATTTGTGAACAGTTCTTTTTCAGACTTTTCCAAATTATATGATAATATGGAGAAAATTTTAAAAAATTATGGTGTGTTTGAATATGCCGAACAGTATATAAATTCCTTCACTAAAGAATTAACAGCATTTGTGTCAAATATCGGAACAGGTATTGTTGACTTTATATATTCATTTGCGAGTGGGTTTTTAAATATTTTAATTGGTTTTGTTATAGCCTTTTATTTTTTGAGGGATAAAGAAAGCATTAAACATAAATTTCAAGAAATTTTTAAGGCTTTTTTTCCTCCTAAATTCAATACCGTTTTACAAAATGTCGCAAGCGATATCAACGCGGTTTTTTCAGGATACATTCGGGGTCAGATTATAGACGCTTCTATTATGTCTGTACTTATAAGCACCGGATTAATGCTGATTGACGTTAATTTCGCTGTTATAATCGGAATAATCTCAGGGTTTGCGAATATAATCCCTTATTTCGGAGCGTTTATGGCGTTTATTCTCGCTATGATTGTTACTTTATTAAGCGGAGAACCTATAAAAGCCCTTTACGCTGCTATTGTTATAACTGTATTGCAGCAGCTTGACGGAATTGTTATCGGTCCGAAAGTTGTCGGAGAAAATGTTAAACTAAGTCCTGTTATGGTTATTATAGCGCTTGCTGTCGCAGCGGAACTCTTCGGACTTTGGGGAATGGTTTTGGCTATTCCTGTTTTCGCCACAATAAAACTTTTCGCGCAGAGATTTTTTTACAGACAAAAATTAAAAAAAGAACACTTATTTACAGAAAATCATAATTAATATACTATGTC
>CAYLJL010000139.1:0-5203 GCA_964384005.1 uncultured Lachnospiraceae bacterium
CATCAGCGCTTGTATTCTCGTTTCTGACCGCTCTGATTTTCAATCCAAAGGAAAAATAATATTTTTAAGGAAATACCGTATAATTCAATAAGTTTTATAGCAATCCGCAGGATTTTCAAGGCAAAATAATAAAATAATTGTTGAATATATCAGTTTTTTTAAGTTTGTTAATTGCATTATTTTATTGTTTTGCTATAGATTGATATAGTTCACTTTCTCAGTAAAAATTTTGCGGATTGCTATATTTTCAAAAATCATTTTTAAGCAATACAGTATTTTCTTTCATTAATCTATCGATATCATCTTTTTTGGCAAGCCAAACTTTAAAAGCAGACGCACTGCCTGACACAACTGCTTTTTTAAAAGCTTTTTCATAATCCGACGTTTCTATAAATTCCGCAATAAACCCTGCAACCATTGAATCGCCGGCACCTACAGAATTAACCAGTTTCCCCTTTGGGGCATTAAGGCTATAAATTTTTTTATTTTCAGCAAGCATAACGGCTCCGTTTTCAGCCAGCGAAACAATAATATTTCTCGCACCCATATCCTGAAGTTTTTTAGCGTAAAAAATAATTTCCTTTTTATCGGAAAACTTTTTTTTAAAAATTTCGCCAAGTTCAATATGATTGGGTTTAATTAAAAAAGGTCTGTATTTAAGCGTTTTTAAAAGAAACTTGCCCGTAGTGTCTACAACTGTGTTAATCTTCCTGCCTTCAAATTTTTCAAGAATATTTTCGTAAATATTTTCAGGAAATGTTTTAGGAACAGAACCGGCAAGAACTATATAATCATTATCGCATACACTCTCTAAAATCGTAAAAAGTTTCTCTATATCTTTTTCTTCAATAATGGGGCCCTCTCCGTTAATATCAGTTTCTCCGTCATTTACCCGTATTTTGACATTAATTCTTGAACAGCCTTTATCTGTTTTGATAAAGTTATTTTCACAGCCTAAATTGTTAAGCATTCTTATAATTTCCGAACCGCAGAAACCTGATACAAAGCCAAGTGCCGTGCTTTCAAAGCCAAGATTTTTAAGCACGACAGAAACATTAATACCCTTTCCGCCGGGATAATATAGTTCTCTTTGCGACCTGTTTATTCTGTTTTCCGAAAAACTGTTAAGATACATAACATAATCAACAGACGGATTAAAAGTTATTGTATATATCATTTTTTAACCTCCCTAATCTCTGAAAACACCAGACAACTCAAAAATAAAAATTATTTTTATTTTTGAGTTGTCTGGTGTTTCTTTAAGTCTTCTGTTTGCCTGTGTATATATAAAAAAATGAAATATACAAGCTTTAAAACAACTTATATATTTCATTTTTTTACTATAAATTATATACGATTGACAATATATTTTAATAAAGTCTACAAATTTCATCAGCAACCTGAATAAAAGCATTAACAATATGAGGGTCAAATTCTTTTCCTGAGCCGTCACCAATCATTTTAACCGCTTCAATTTTCTTAAAGGCTTTTCTATAAGGCCTGCCTGTAACAAGCGCGTCAAAAACATCTGTTATAGCGATGATTCTCGCGGAAACGGGAATATCTGTTCCGGAAAGTCCGTTAGGATATCCGGTTCCATCCCAGTTTTCGTGATGACTGAGACAAACTTCCTCACAGCATTTAACATATTTATCAGACGCTATTTTGAGACAGTTTCTAATAATTTTCGCTCCGTTTATCGTATGCTTCTTTACAATTTCAAATTCGTCACTTGTAAGCTTTCCGTTTTTAAATAAAATATATTCCGGAATAAAAATTTTTCCCATATCACAGAGCGGAGCCGCCGTCAAAATAAAATTAACGCCTACGGAATTAATTTCGTTTGCGTAAATATCCATTTCCAAAAGCCGGTCTATCAAAATCCTCGTACTTGATTTAATTCTGTCGTAGTTTTTAAAATTCTCAAAACTTCTGAACTCAATAATATTAGCAAGCATTTCGATAGTAGCTTCCCAAATATTTTCACTTTTATTCATATTGAAGGAAACAAGTTCCTCAAGCATATCTCTTGAATTTTTTATCCTCATGTGATTTTTAACACGAGTCTTGACAACACTGGTATCAAAAGGTTTTGTAATAAAGTCAACGGCACCGAGATTAAGACCATATTCTTCTTCCGAATCCGCCGCTGTAATAAGTATAACAGGAATTAAAGAAGATATGCCCGTATCATTAAGCGTCCTTAAAACCTCGAGTCCGGTCATTTCAGGCATAAGTATATCAAGAAGCACAAGAGAAATTGTGGCGGGATTTCTATTTATTATATCAAGAGCCTCACGTCCGTTTGAAGCCTCTATAGTATCATATTCGTCCTTCAAAACTTCAATTAATACTTTTCTGTTAAATTCGCTGTCATCGACAACAAGTATTCTTTGCCTATCCATTAAAAACGCCCCTTCCAAGTTCATAAAAAATAATTTTTATTTTTTTAACGATTTTTACCATTCAAAAAGCTTCCAAAAACTTTGCCTCCACTGTAAAAACAAATATATTTTTAACAGAAACCGCTTAAAATTTCATAAAAATATTTGCCATAGCATATGTATTTTTCATTTTGATTAATTTTATTATAAATTATATCATAAGAAAGAAAATACAGATTAACAAAAACTATTTTTACTTTAATGTAATTTTTATACGTATTTCGGTTTTCAGAAACATTTTGCTATTTTCAATCGTATTAAACAAATTTACTCAATTTGATATTTATATTATAACATAAATTTTGTAAAAATAAAGAGTAATTTTAATATAATAAAAATATTTTTTTATACTTATGGTTTTATCAAAAAAATTATATAATTAAAGCACCATTTTATATACTTAATAATATTCAAATAACAGTCCGAATTCACCCTTATCACAAAATTACATTTAACATATAAATTTATAAAGGTAATTTCAACTTAAAAATACATTAAAATCTAAAAACTATAAATTTGGCGTTTACGTGCGTCTTCGTCATTCGAAAGATATTCGTCATAAGTAGTTTGTCTGTCAATAAGTCCGTTGCCGGTAAATTCCATAATTCTGTTAGCGGTTGTCTGAACAATCTGGTGGTCCTGCGAAGAAAACAAAATAACTCCATTGAACTTAATCATTCCGTTGTTAAGAGCAGTAATAGATTCCATATCAAGATGATTTGTCGGTTCATCCATAATAAGAACGTTAGCCCCTGAAATCATAAGCTTTGATATAAGACACCGAACCTTTTCTCCTCCCGAAAGAACTTTAACCTTTTTAAGTGCTTCCTCCCCTGAAAAGAGCATTCTTCCCAGAAATCCTCTGACAAAGGTAATATCTTTTTCTTCAGAATACTGCATAAGCCATTCAACAATATTATAATCGTTATCAAATTCCTCAGTATTGTCTTTAGGGAAATAAGAACTTGAAGTTGTAACTCCCCATTTAAAGCTGCCTTCGTCAGGCTCAATCTCATCAGATAAAATTTTGAATAAAGTAGTTTTTGCAGTCTCGTTTGAGCCTACGAACGCGACTTTATCGCCGTTATTAATAACAAATGAAATATTATCAAGAACCTTAATCCCATCAATAGTTTTAGACAAACCCTCAACTGTAAGAACTTCGTTTCCGATTTCTCTGTTTGGTTTAAAATCAATATAAGGATATTTTCGGCTTGACGGTTTTATTTCGTCAAGTTCAATTTTTTCCAAAGCGCGCTTTCTGGAAGTTGCCTGTTTTGATTTAGAGGCGTTCGCGCTGAATCTTTGTATAAATTCCTGAAGTTCCTTAATTTTTTCTTCTTTTTTTCTGTTAGATTCTTTCATTTGCTTTATAATAAGCTGACTCGACTCATACCAAAAATCATAATTTCCCGCGTAAAGCTGAATTTTTGAATAATCTATATCCGCAATCTGGGTACAAACCTTATTAAGAAAATATCTGTCATGGGATACGACAATAATTATATTTTCAAAATTGATTAAAAATTCCTCAAGCCAAGTTATAGCCGCCAAATCAAGATGGTTTGTAGGCTCGTCAAGGAGTAAAACATCGGGATTTCCAAATAAAGCCTGCGCAAGGAGAACTTTGACTTTTTCCGGCCCTGTAAGTTCTTTCATATATTTAAAATGAAGATTTGTCTCTATTCCAAGTCCGTTAAGTAAAGTCGCCGCATCAACCTCCGCGTCCCATCCGTTCATAGATAAAAATTCTTCTTCAAGCTCGCTTGCTTTTATTCCGTCGGCTTCGGTAAAATTCTCTTTCGAATAAATTTCTTCTTTTTCTTTCATAATCTGATATAATCTCAAATTCCCCATTATAACAGTATCCATAACGTTATAACCGTCATATTGAAAATGGTCTTGTTTAAGAAAAGAAATTCTTTCTCCCGGTGTCAAAGCGACCTCACCTTTTGTCGGCTCAAGCTCACCCGATAAAATTTTCAAAAAAGTCGATTTTCCCGCGCCGTTTGCTCCGATAAGACCATAACAGTTTCCGGGTGTAAATTTTATATTTACGTCTTCAAACAAAGCTCTTTTTCCAAGTCTTAATGTTACATTATTCGCGCTAATCATTTTAACCTCCAAAGTATTAAATGATTCTATTGTAAAGGACAAGTTATTCTATCGTTTCACTATAAAAATTATTTGTCAAATCATCATCAACTATAAAATGTCCCGTTGAGGGAATTTTATCAACTCTGTAATACTCTAAATCCTCTGATTTGAATTCCTCTGCTAAAATAAATTTAGATAAAACACTGTTTTTCTTTAAAGTATAAATCTGAATACCCTGCGTATTTTTTGTTGTTTTCGGCATAATTTCGGAAGAATTAAAAAGCATGGCCTTGTCGTTATCTCTCATGGCGATAAAGTCACAATCTTCTTTTATATAATAAATTGAAACAAGAGGATACTTATCGGAATAAGCGTTTATAAGCTTCTTTCGGTTCACTTTTGTTGAATACGCCGACATTTCTACCTTTGAAACTTTGCCGTTTTCAAAAGCAAACATCATATAGCCTGAATAATCAGCCGTAGCGGTAATATAAATAATGTTTTCATCTTCTTCCATATCAATAATATTTGCCAGATATTCCCCAAGACTGCTTGCTTTACATTCAGACAAATCATAAATCTTTGTTTTGTATACGTTAAACCTGTCAGAAAATAAAAGCAAATCCATTTTGTTTGACGCCTCTATTTCCATAATCATCTCA
>CAYLJL010000140.1:0-5188 GCA_964384005.1 uncultured Lachnospiraceae bacterium
ATACGTCTGTGTGCATTTATATTATAGTGAACGGCAAATTATTTTATCATTCGCTATAACTCAGGGTATATTATGAAATATGGTGAAACTATGGAGAAAATAAGAGATTCAATATTGAATATACCTATTGATGACTATAAGAATTATATTTTTAAAAGATTTAAGAAATTGTGCGGCTTTTCTGAATGTGGCGAAATTGACAGAGACAGAGCCGACGAGGCTGTTTTATGCTTTTGGGAAAATTTAAGTGTTTTAAAGCTAAAGGCTGTGTATTCTGTTTTTTCCGAAATCTTAAAATCAAAGGTTTCTGAATTTATTTTTTTTGCGGTTTCCGCCGATATAGGTGATTATTATGTGAAAAAAAGCTTAGCAGGCGGAAATATTTTAAAAGAATTTTATTTTGATTTGACCGGTACGGCTGTTATTGATGTATCAAGACATATTTTAAAAAGTTATTTTGAAAATTCTGATTATATTAAAAAAACGGGTTTATGTGTTTCAAATGCTTTTGGCCCCGGTTTTTTCGGAATTGAGCATAAGGAGGTTTTTCGTTTTTTTAAATTGCTTGATTGTAATAAAATAGGTCTTTATGTTAATGAAAGCGGTGTTATTTATCCGGAAAAATCATTTGTTGGATTTTTTGTTATTTCCAAAAATGAAATTTTTATCGAAAATGACTGCGAACACTGTGTTGGAAATAAAAATGGCTGCTTTTTTTGCGAAAAAAAATACAATTTTCAGAAAAAAATTTTTGAAAATTAAATTATTATGGAGGAATGTTATAATGAGCTTATCCGATGAATTATTTGAAAGAGGTAAAAAAGTTATGCCCGGAGGAGTAAACAGCCCTGTCCGTGCTTTCGGAAGCGTCGGCAGAAATCCTCTGTTTATAGAAAGAGCGTCGGCTTCTAAAATTTATGATGTTGACGGCAATGAATATATTGATTTCGTCAATTCATGGGGACCTCTTATTTTAGGTCATTGTCACCAGGATATCGTTGACGCTGTTAAACATACAATAATTAATGGTTTTAGTTTTGGCACACCTACCGAAAAAGAAATACTTATGGCGGAACTTATATGTGAGATTGTTCCCAATGTGGAAATGGTAAGAATGGTAAACAGCGGGACGGAGGCCGTTATGAGCGCTTTAAGACTCGCAAGAGGGTTTACCGGCAAGGATAAAGTTATTAAATTTGAGGGCTGCTATCACGGACACTGTGATTCTATGCTTGTTAAAGCCGGCTCCGGCGTCCTGAGGGGCGGTGAGCCTGATTCGGCGGGTATTATAGACGCTGTGGCGGAATATACTCTGATTGCCGAATACAACAACCTTGAAAGTGTTGAAAACTTATTTGAACAGAATAAAAATGAAATAGCCTGTATTATTGTTGAACCTGTAGCCGCTAATATGGGAGTTATTCCTCCTGATGAGGGCTTTTTAGAGGGATTGAGAAAGCTTTGCGATGAAAATGAGGCTCTGCTTGTTTTTGACGAGGTTATTACGGGATTCAGGCTTGCTTTAGGCGGCGCCCAGGAGTATTTTGGAGTTTCTGCCGATATTATTACTTTTGGTAAAATTATTGGCGGAGGTATGCCTGTCGGCGCTTATGGGGCGAGGCGTGAAATTATGGAACGTATCTCTCCTGTCGGAAATGTTTATCAGGCGGGTACTTTATCGGGAAATCCTATCGCTATGACGGCGGGATATAAACAGCTTTGTATGTTACATAAAAATAAGGATATTTTATCGACTATTAATATGAACGCGGAATATATCTCTGAACAAATGAGAGAAATTATTGAAAAATACAAAGTTTCCGCACAGATTAATCAGGTGGGTTCTCTTATTTCTGTATTTTTTACGGATGAAAAGGTCAACTCATATAAAACTGCTATTAAAAGCGATACAAAGGTTTTTACAAAATTCTTTAATTCTATGCTTGATAATGGTATTTATATCGCTCCGTCACAGTTTGAGGCGTTGTTTGTAAGTTTTGCCCACGGAGGCAGCGATTTTAAAAAATTTATTGAGGCTTTTGATAAATCAATTTCTGAATTGGAGTGACGGAAGGATTTTTATTATGAATTTACCGGAAAGCTATGTAATTAAAATGAAAAATCTCCTTGGTGATGAATTTGAAAGTTATTTAAAAAGTTTTGATGAGAAAAGGTATTACGGGCTAAGGGCAAATACTCTGAAGATTGAACCGGAGGAACTTGAAAAAAGGCTTGATTTTAAGCTTGAAAAGGTTAAATGGTGCAGAGAGGGTTTTTATTATAAAGAAGATGACAGACCCGCCAAACACCCTTATTATAACGCCGGACTTTTTTATATTCAGGAGCCAAGCGCGATGTCTACGGGCTCTATGCTTAATATTGAACAGGGCGACAGAGTTTTAGACCTTTGCGCGGCGCCGGGAGGAAAGAGTACCCAGGCGGGCGCGAAGCTTAAAAATCAGGGAATTCTTGTAAGCAACGATATAAGCGCGTCAAGATGTAAAGCGCTTTTGCGTAATATTGAAGCCGCCGGAATTTCTAACGCTGTCGTTACAAATGAGACGCCCGATAAGCTCGCACGTAAATTTCAGGGGTTTTTTAATAAAATTATTGTCGACGCCCCTTGCTCCGGCGAGGGAATGTTCAGAAAGGACAAGGATTCTGTTAAAAGCTGGAAGGAACATAAGACGGAAGTTTGTCGCTCACTTCAGAGGGATATTTTGAAAAACGCCGCAAAAATGCTTTCGGGAGGCGGTATAATCGCCTATTCCACTTGTACTTTCGCTCCTGAGGAAAATGAGGGAATGATTAACGAGTTTGTTTCTGAACACGAGGATTTTGAAATTCTTGAGGTAGACAAAAGCCGCGGCTTCGACAGGGGACGCAGCGAATGGGTATTAAACGGAGTAAAAGAACTTGATTTGTGCGGCAGATTGTGGCCCTATAAGGTAAGAGGCGAGGGCCATTTTCTCGCTCTCCTGAAAAAAAGGGGAAATGATGAAAAGATAAACTTTAAAAAAACGGTTATCGCTGATGAAAAACTTCTTTTGGATTATTATGACTTTATGGATAAATTTATGAATATAGAAATAAAGGATAATCTTGAAATACACGGGCGCTCTCTTATGAAAATTCCGTTAAATATTGACCTTAAAGGTATAAGAGTTATGAGAAGCGGACTTTATATAGGCGATTTTAAAACAAAAAGATTTGAACCGTCTCAGGGGTTCGCTATGACCTTAAAAAAAGAGGACGCTAAGTATATAGTTGATTTTTCTCTTGATGACCCCGCTCTTATAAGGTACTTAAAAGGAGAATCTTTTGAGGTTGGGGCAAACGATGGCTGGAATCTTGTTTGTGTGGACGGATTTCCTCTCGGATGGGGAAAAGTGCAAAAGGGCAGAATGAAAAATAAATATTTGCCAAGCTGGAAAATTTGAAAGGGTGTTTTTTATGGATTTTCTGCCGATTTGCAGAAAAGATATGAATAAAAGAGGCTGGAGGGAAGTGGATTTTGTCTATGTTTCCGGCGACGCTTATATAGACCACCCATCTTTTGGCGCCGCTATTATTACAAGACTTCTTGAAAGCCGAGGGTTTAAGGTTGGAATTATTTCTCAGCCGGACTGGAAAAATAAGGAGAGTTTTAATGTGTTCGGTAAACCCCGCCTTTCTTTTCTTGTCTCCGGCGGGAATATAGATTCTATGGTTAATCATTACAGCGTCGCTAAAAAAAGACGGCAAAAAGACCTTTATTCCCCAGGGGGAGTTATGGGACTAAGGCCGGACAGGGCGACTATCGTATATTGCCTGAAAATTAAAGAGTTATATAAAGACGTTCCTGTTATGATTGGCGGACTTGAGGCAAGCCTGAGGAGACTTTCTCATTATGATTACTGGGATAACTCTGTGAGAAGGTCTATTCTTCTTGATTCTCAGGCGGATATTCTTATGTATGGCATGGGCGAGCATCAAATTATTGAACTTGCCGAAAGTCTTGACAGCGGAATACCTGTTAATGAGATAACATATGTCAGAGGGACTGTATATAAGTCAAAGCGCCTTGACCATATCTATGACGACTATATTTTACTTCCTGAATATAAAAAGTCCAAAAACGATAAAATGACTTACGCTGAAAGCTTTTTTACTCAATATCAAAATACCGATTCTGTTACAGCTAAAATTCTTGTCGAGCCTTACGGAAATGAGTTTGTTGTTCAGAATAAACCCGCGGCTCCTCTTTCTACGGCGGAATTTGATAATTCATATTCTTTAGGTTATATGAGAACATATCATCCGATTTATGAGGAAAAAGGCGGAGTTCCCGCTGTTGAGGAAGTTAAATTCAGCATTATCTCAAACAGGGGGTGCTTCGGAAGCTGTAATTTTTGCGCCCTTGCTTTTCATCAGGGCAGGGTTGTTCAGGCAAGAAGCCACAACTCAATTTTAAACGAGGCAAATAAAATTGTATGGGAACCTGATTTTAAGGGATATATTCACGATGTAGGAGGCCCTACGGCTAATTTCAGAGCGCCAGCCTGTGATAAACAGCTTACTTTAGGCGCCTGCAAGAACAGGCAATGTCTTTTTCCTTCACCTTGTAAAAATCTGAAAGTAAGTCATAGGGATTATCTCAAGCTTTTAAGAAAGCTAAGAGAAATTCCTAAGGTTAAAAAGGTTTTTGTTCGTTCGGGAATAAGATACGATTATCTTATTTATGATAAAGACGACGAGTTTTTTCATGAGTTATGCAAATACCACATAAGCGGGCAGCTTAAAGTCGCTCCGGAGCATATTTCTCCTAAAGTCCTTGAAAAAATGGGAAAACCGGGGAAAAATGTCTATGAAAAATTTGTAAAAAAATATTATGAGATTAACAAAAAAACAGGAAAGGAGCAATATCTTGTTCCGTATCTTATGAGCAGTCACCCCGGCTGTGATTTAAACGCCGCCGTTGAACTTGCCGAATATCTGAGAGAATTTGGTTATATGCCTGAACAGGTACAGGATTTTTATCCTACCCCCGGTACTTTGTCTACTTGTATGTATTATACGGAGATTGACCCGAGAACAATGAAAAAAGTCTATGTTCCCAAAAATCCTCACGAAAAGGCCATGCAGAGGGCTTTAATGCAATACAGGCTTCCACAGAATTACGACCTTGTTTTTGAGGCGCTAAAAAAAA
>CAYLJL010000141.1:0-5158 GCA_964384005.1 uncultured Lachnospiraceae bacterium
GTATATGTTTATGCCTGTATTGACTTTTACAATGCTCGCGGCAATGCTGTTAAATTACCGGCTCGCCATAATTTTAAATTTCTCGGTTTGTATTATTTATTACATAGCCTTTAATTTCAATACAGCGTTTTTAATATATTTTGTAATAACAGGAATGTTTACGGCGTTTATCGCAAATTTTTTAAAGAAATATAATCATATATTTAAAATAAGTTTAATAAGTTGTATTGTTGAAACTTTGGTTATGTTTGCGGTTACATTATATACGGATAAAACTTTTGACTCCGAATTAGTTGAAAATTTATTTTACGCTTTTTTCAACGGAATAATAACAATAATTATATGTACGGGAAGTATGCCTATATGGGAATTTTTATTCGGCGTTATGACTCAGTATAAACTGTTGGAATTAATAAATCCCGACAACGCGCTTTTAAGGAAACTTATGCTTGAATGTCCCGGTACATATAACCACAGTATAATAGTAGCGAACCTTGCGGAGGCGGCTGCTTTTGAAATCGGCGCCAATTCAACTCTCGCGAAAGTCGGAAGTTACTATCACGATATAGGAAAGCTTAAATATCCCCTCTATTTCAGTGAAAACATTCGCGGAAAAAACCCTCACGATTCAATGAATCCCTATAAAAGCGCTAAAATAATATCAAGTCATGTAACTGACGGAATAGAATACGCTAAAAAATATAAACTTCCCGTTCCTGTAAAAGATATAATAGCGCAGCACCATGGAAACACAGTAATGAATTTTTTTTATTACAAAGCTAAGCAAATGAATGAAAACGGACAAGTCAAAGAATCCGACTTCCGCTATAAACAAGAAAAACCCAAATCAAAAGAAGCGGCGGTAGTAATGCTTGCGGACACGGTAGAAGCGGCGGTCAGAAGTAAAAATATAACAAATATAAATGAAATAGAGAAATTTGTACATGAGCTTATAAAAGGGAAATTAATTGATGAACAATTCAGCTCATGCTCTCTTAAAATAAACGACCTTGACAAAATAGAATTCGCGTTTATGAAAGTTTTAAGCGGAATGTATCACGAAAGAGTGGCTTATCCCACGGAAAAAAGCAAAATATCAGACGAAACCCCAAAAAACGCTTCAGAAATGTCCTCAGAAGAAACTTCTCAAAAAGAAAACAGTCTTAAAAATTCAAAAAAAACTAACAAGGAAGATGAAAAATGAATATACTTTTTGATAACGATACAGACTATGAATTTGACAGTAAAAAAACAGACCTGTTTGAAAAAGTTATAGAAGAAACTTTAAAATATGAAAATTTCACGGATAATATAGAAATCAGCGTTACAATAGTAACAAGTGACGAAATACAAAAAATAAACTCAAAATTCCGTAACATAGACAATCCTACGGACGTATTGTCTTTTCCTATGATAGACTTTGTTAGGGGCGAAACTCCTGATTTTTCCGAAACAATAATTTTAGGAGATATAATAATAAATATTGAGAAAGCCATTTCACAGGCTGAAGAATACGGCCACTCCATTGAGAGGGAACTTGGATTTTTAACGACACATAGTATGCTGCACCTATTAGGTTATGACCATATGGAAGCGGAAGAAGAAAAAATTATGTTTGAAAAACAAGAAGAAATATTAAATAATATAGGGCTTAAAAGATAAGAGTAGCTTATAGATTCATAAAATTAACTGAGGTGATAAAATGTCCAATACAAAAGATAAAGAAGAAAATATTATGCTTATAGAAAAAGCAATGGAAGCAAGGAAAAATTCATATTCACCCCATTCAAAATTCAAAGTAGGAGCGGCGTTGATAACAACGAATAACAAAATATATACAGGCTGTAATATAGAAAACGCCTCTTACGGCGCGACTGTCTGCGCTGAGAGAACGGCGGTTTTTAAAGCGGTTTCCGAAGGTGATAAAAATTTCAGAAAAATAGCTATAGTTTCGGATTTAAACGACCTTACGTATCCATGCGGGATATGCTTGCAGGTACTTTCTGAATTTATGCCCGAGGGAGAAATAATTTTAGAGGATAAAGACAAAAATATACTTGTATATAAAGTATCAGAGCTTCAGCCCTATGCTTTCTGCTTATAAAAGGGGTGAAAAATTTATGTATACATGGGAAGAGCTTGAACAACGCTGTTTAAATTGCCATAAATGCCGCCTTTGTGAAACAAGAACAAATGTCGTGATAGGAGTCGGAAACAGAAACAGCGATATATTGTTTATAGGCGAGGGGCCGGGAGAGCAGGAGGATTTAAAAGGAGAACCCTTTGTCGGCGCCGCCGGAAAGCTTCTTGATAAAATGTTATCGGCAATAGATTTAAACCGTTCGGAAATTTATATAGCCAATATAGTCAAATGCCGGCCGCCATATAACCGGGACCCCGCGAAAGATGAGCAGGCAGCGTGTATAAATTTTTTAAGGCATCAATTTTTGTTAATAAGACCAAAAATAATAGTATGTTTGGGGCGAATTGCGGCACAGGCCATAATATCGCCCGATTTTAAAATAACAAAAAGCCGCGGAATATGGTATAACAGGAAAAATTGTGATATAATAGCTACATACCACCCTTCGGCCCTGTTGCGTGACGAAAATAAAAAACGTCCGGCATGGGAGGATTTCAAAGCAATAAGAAAAAAATACGAAGAAGACCGTTGAGTTGCAAATTTTTACTCAGAACATAAAAAAGTGAGGATATTATATGAATAACGAAAAAGATAAAAAATTCCGTTCAGGCTTTGTATCTTTGATAGGACGGCCTAACGTAGGAAAATCAACCTTAATGAATTGCCTTATAGGTGAAAAAATAGCGATAATATCAAATAAACCCCAGACAACACGAAATAAAATACAATCCATATTAACCACCGATAAATTTCAGGTTATTTTTATAGATACGCCGGGAATTCATACGCCAAAATCAAAACTCGGGAATTTTATGGTAAAAAGTGCTGAAACCTCGTTAAATGAAGTTGATATAGTTCTTTACTTAATAGAACCCTTTGAAAAAATAAAAGATTCTGATTTAAAAATCATTGAAAGACTTCAAAAAGTAAAATCAACCACATTTTTAATAATAAATAAAATTGATACCGTTCAGAAAGAGGAAATTTTAAAAGTAATAGATGCTTATCGCTCAAAATATAATTTTAATGAAATAATACCCATTTCCGCGATGAAAAATATAAATACGGAAGAACTTTTAAAAAATATTGAAAAATATCTGCCTGAAGGTCCCCGATATTTTCCGGAAGATATGATAACAGACCAGCCTGAAAAACAGATTGCGGCGGAAATAATAAGAGAAAAAGCGCTGTTTCTCTTGCAGGAAGAAATTCCTCACGGAATAGCCGTTGAAATAACGGGAATGAAAAACAGAAAAAATAAGAATATGATAGATGTTGACGCGACAATTTATTGTGAGCGGGACTCCCATAAAGGTATAATAATAGGAAAACAAGGCTCAATGTTAAAGCAAATTGGTTCAAAAGCTCGTTATGATATAGAAAGACTTTTAGGAGCGCCTATAAATTTACAAATATGGGTAAAAGTAAAAAAGGATTGGCGGGACAGCGACTTTCTTTTAAAGAATTTCGGATATGATTCAAAAAAATTATAATACAAATTTCTTAAAAAAAATACCTGTTTTTTAGTTTTAAAGAACAAAAAAACTCTCCCAATAAGCCATTGAACAACAAATTGTTATTTGTCAAGTGGTTTAATTCTACATTTTCTGCCAGATTTTAAACTGTATATAAAACATTTCAAAGGAAATTATAAATATATAGGAAACGTCAATTAAAGTTAAAAATAAAAAATTTACCTTTTTATTTATCAAAAACATAAAGCAAATATCCGCTATTAAAACGTGATACTTGATTTATAAATCGGCGTTTCTGAAAAAATTCGGGAGGGTAACAAAATGACGGATTTATTTTGGAATATATTTGAAAAAAGTGGAAATTTAGATGCTTTTATGGCGTATAAAGAATTTTCACGGGTTAAAAATAAAAGTGATACTAATTTATCAGATATAAATAATAGTATAGTATCAAATGATAAAAATATTATAATGAGGTAAAAAAAATGGGAAACTTATTAACTGTGAGAGGAATTGTTTTACAAGAAACACCTGTGGGAGAAGCGGACAAATTTATAACGGTTCTCGGAAAAAATCACGGCAAAATAACAATTTCCATAAAAGGCGCAAGACGAGTAAGAAGCGGGCTTACAGCGGGAACAGCCCTGTTTTCTTACTCCGACTTTTACATAGCGGAAGTCAGAAAAAAAATGTACTTAAATCAGGCCGAGCCTATAGAAACATTTTATAGTTTAAGAAATGACTTATCCGCCTTTGCCTATGGCTCCTACTTTCTTGAAATTGTAAATAAACTGCTTTTTGAAAATATGCCGTCAAATAATGTTCTCCTTCTTCTTTTAAAAACGCTGACAGCGCTTTCAAAAAACGTCATTCCAAATAAACTAATCTCCTCAATATTTGAACTTAAAATTTTAGAATTTAACGGTTACAAACCGGAAACGGCTCATTGTATATGCTGCGGCGCAAAAACCGAACCGGCTTTTTATATAACCTCCGAAGGAACTGTATGCGGAAATTGCGTTGATAAAAGCAATTTTTACATAAATTTAGATGAAACACTGCTTTATACTATAAATTATATTTTTTCTTCGAACATAAATAAATTATTTACATTTAAAGTTCCGCCAAAAATATTAAACTCCCTTTCATATTTTTCACGTTGCCTTATAAACGGCTGCTTCAACTTAAAATTAAAATCGCTGCGATTTATAAAAGAAATAGAAAATCTCAGACTGTAGAAAAAGTTAAAATTAGACTTCTTTCGAAACTTCATACTAACAGAGGTATCATTAGAAAAAATTATTTCATTCAATGCTTCTTAACGCTTACAGCCTTTAAAAAGCAAAACGCCTTTCGCTAAAACATTGAATAAAATAATTTTTTATTGAATTGATGTAATTTCATAGTTTCGAAAGAAGTCTATTATAAAAAAATATGAATTTTTTAAAGAATACAGATTCAAAAAGCGCCGCGGACTTTAATCCGCAACACGGAAATCAATTTTTGCGGCGTAGCCGAAATAAAGTTTAGGTCAAGCCTT
>CAYLJL010000142.1:0-5145 GCA_964384005.1 uncultured Lachnospiraceae bacterium
CGGTTTTATTTCAGAAGATAATAAAAACATATGGGAAATAAGGAAAAACGTCGGTATGGTTTTTCAGAATCCCGATAATCAGATTGTTGCCACAGTTGTAGAGGAAGATGTCGCTTTCGGGGCTGAAAATATCGGAATTGAAAGCGATGAAATTATTGAGAGAGTAAAAAAATCTCTCGCGGCGGTTGATATGACCGAGTACGCGAAAAAAGCGCCTCATTTGCTTTCCGGCGGACAGAAACAGAGAATAGCCATTGCGGGTATACTCGCTATGAAACCTGAATGTATTATACTTGACGAAGCTACCGCCATGCTTGACCCTATCGGCAGGAAAAATATAATTGATATTATTATGAAACTTAACAAAAAGGAAAATATCACCATTATTTTAATTACTCACTTTATGGAGGAAGCCCTCCTTGCCGACAAAGTGTTTGTTATGGAAAAGGGAAAAATTGTTATGAGAGGAACCCCCAGGGAAATTTTTTCCGAGGGTGATAAAATAAAAAAACTCGGGCTTGATTTACCGGCAGGGGCTGCTATTGGCAATAATCTGAGAAAATACGGAATTACTATAGATAAAAATATCATTTATGACAACGAGTTTGTGGATTATGTCATAGAGCATATAAAAGTCGGGTCAAAAGACGCGGAATATTCTAAAACCAAAAAGAAAAAAAACTTTAACAATAAAATAATTGAGGTAAAAAATATTTCTTATACCTATAATGAAAACTCGGTTTTTGAGATAAAAGCTATTAAAAATATAAACATAGATATTTTTAAAGGCGAAATTGTAGCTTTAATAGGGAAAACAGGCTCCGGAAAAAGCACTCTTGTCCAGACTTTAAACGGACTTATCAGACCAACGGACGGAGATATTCTTGTAGACGGGAAAAATATATGGGAAAAAGGCCTTAACATCAGAGAAATAAGGAAAAAAGTGGGCATTGTCTTTCAGTATCCCGAATACCAGCTTTTTGAGGAAACTGTTTTTAAAGACGCTATGTTTGGTCCTTTAAACATGGGCTTTTCGGAAAAAGATGCCGCTCTGAAAGTTGTTAAAGCGCTTCAGGCAGTTGGAATAAGCGAGGAACTTTTTGAAAAATCTCCTTTTGAGCTTTCCGGCGGACAAAAAAGAAGGGTCGCTATAGCCGGAGTTATCGCTATGGAGCCGGAAGTTCTTATACTTGATGAGCCTACGGCGGGACTTGACCCCGAAGGCCGTGATGAAATTCTCGGAAACATAAAAAATATGCGGGATAACTTTAATATGACAGTTATAATGGTTTCCCATAGTATGGAAGAAGTATGCGGAATTTCAGACAGAATTATTGTTATGAACGATGGACGCGTTGTTCTTTGCGGAGAGTGCGGAGAAGTTTTCCCAAAAGGAGAAATTTTGGAAAATTACGGAATATCTCCTCCCGCTGTAAATGTTATTTTCAAAAAAATTGTCGACAGAGGTGTTGTTGTTCCTCAAAATATTTATACCGTTTCCGACGCGGTGGATTTTTTTAAGGAAAGGCTGTGAGCTTTATGAAAATTACTATAGGTCAGTATTATCCCGCAGAGTCGGTAATTCACAGAATTGACCCTCGTATGAAAATATTGCTTCTCATATTATTTATCGCGGGATTGTTTTTTTCCGATAATTTTTCGGGATATATTGTTTCCGCGTTGTTTTTAGGCTCCGCAATTAAGCTCAGTAAAGTGCCTTTTACGTTTATTTTAAGAGGACTCAGAGGATTTTTATTTATTATTTTATTTACTGTTGTTATTAATATGTTTTTTATCAAAAGCGGAACAGTTTTGATTAAGTTCTATTTTTTTGAGCTTACCTCTGACGGAGTATGGTTTTCCGTTCAGATGATTTGTCGGCTTGGTTTTTTAACGGCGGCGTCTTCTCTTTTAACTTTTACGACTTCCCCTATTCAGCTTACCCGCGCTATTGAGAGTATATTAAAGCCTTTTTCCGGAATAGGAATTCCGTCTCATGATATCGCTATGATGATGACAATCGCTATAAGATTTATTCCGACTCTGCTTGAGGAAGTCGAAAAAATAAGAAAAGCGCAAATGGCAAGAGGAGCCGACTTTGATGTAAAAGGAATCAGGAAAAAAGCGAAAGCTTTTATACCCATTCTTGTTCCTTTGTTTGTCTCCGCTTTCAGAAGGGCGGACGAACTTGCCATGGCTATGGAAGCGAGATGCTACAGGGGAGATGTAAACAGGACAGTTATGTATAAATTAAAATTAAAAAAACTTGACTATTTTGTCTTATTATGCGGGATTTTATTTTCAGGAGTTATATTTTTTGCGACAGTCACGTTATAGTCAATCAACTTAAAAAAATTGACTATATAAAGCAAGACTTCGGCGTCGGCTGTTTTTATTCGGAGGATATTTTTTATGAACATACTTTTAACCGTCGCTTATGACGGAACAAACTATTTTGGCTGGCAAAGACAGAAAAACAATATAAGCGTTCAGCAGAGACTTGAGGAGGCTTTATCCAGGCTTATGAAAAAAAATATTGAGGTAAGAGGAGCGAGCAGAACGGATACAGGCGTACACGCTCTTGGACAGGCAGCTTTATTAAAAACAGAAACCACCATACCCGTTTGTAAAATTCCTTACGCCGTTAATTCTTTTTTACCTGAAGATATTGTTGTCACAGGCGCGAGACTTGTGAGCGATAAGTTTCACCCTCAATACAGCGTTATAAAAAAAACCTATCAATATAAAATTTTAAATTCCGAATTTAAAAATCCTATGCTGAAAAATTATTCTGAATTTGTAAGGCGCCCCCTTAATATTGAAAAAATGAGGGAAGCCTGCGGATATTTTATCGGTACTTATGATTTCAGCGCTTTCTGCGCGTCGGGAAGTACGGCAAAAACAACCGTCAGAACAATTTTCGACTTATCTATTGAGAAAAATAACGAAATTTATGATATTATTGTCACGGGAAACGGTTTTTTATATAATATGGTCAGAATTATCGCCGGAACTTTAATTTATGTCGGTGAAAACAAATTCAACCCGTCCTTTGTCAAAGATATTATCGCTTCAAAAAATCGTGTTCTCGCCGGAAAAACGGCAGGGCCCTCGGGGCTCACGCTTATGAAGATTTATTATAAGGAGTAAATTTATGCTTACGGAAAATTATTTACAGGATTATTTAAAAGAAATCTTGCCTATGTGCGGAGGAATTTTAGGAGATATTCAAAAAATTTCTTATGAAAATGACGTTCCGATTATCCCAAACGATGTCGTCAGGCTTCTGAGTTTCATACTCGCCGTTAAAAGACCTGAAAAAGTTCTTGAAATCGGAGCCGCCGTAGGTTTTTCCTCGGGGCTTATGAGCAGATTTCTTGCCGAAGGCGGAAAAATCACAACTATCGACAGGTTTGACATTATGATTGAACAATTTAAAGAAAACCGTGAAAAAATGAACCTTGAAGATAAAATAGAACTTATCGAGGGGAATGCCTGTGAAATTTTACCAAAGCTTTCACAGAAATTTGACGTCATTTTTCTTGACGCTGCCAAAGGGCAGTACATACAAATGCTTCCTCATTGTATAAGGCTCCTTGAAACAGGCGGTATTTTAATCGCCGACGATGTTTTGCAGGGCGGAAACATCGCAAAAAAAAGAATAGATGTTCCGAGAAGGCAGAGAACTATTCATACCCGTATGAGGAATTTTCTATGGGAAATTACCCATAACAGCGCGCTGGAAACGGCAATCCTTACTGTCGGCGACGGAGTGGCTTTATGTTGTAAAGTTGAGGATGTTTAAGAAATTAAAGAAACATAGCGCAATTATAATTTTACAGAACAAAATCGGACCGCAGGACGAAAGTACGGCATTCAGATTTCGCAAAACCGTGGGAAATCAAGCATTTCTCGCAAGCGCAGCTGCTTTTTCGATACGCTGTATATTGTTCCACGTTAAAAATTTCATAAATCGCTATAATTTCGGAGGATTATTTTATGAATAAAAAAATTGAGCTTCTCGCTCCGGCGGGAGATTTGGAAAAGTTGAAAATCGCTGTTTTGTATGGGGCGGACGCGGTTTATCTTGGAGGTACAAGTCTCGGACTTCGGGCAAAAGCTAAAAACTTCAGTAAAGATGAAATGAAAGAAGGAGTGCTATTTGCCCACGAGCATAACGCTAAAGTTTATGTAACCTGCAATATTTTCGCCCATAACGACGATTTTCGTGGTATAGAGGAATATTTTAAATTTTTAAGGGAAATCAGCGTCGATGCTATACTTATTTCCGACCCGGGAGTTTTTTCCGCCGCTAAAGAAACTATTCCCGATATGCCTGTTCACATCAGCACACAGGCAAACAATACAAATTATAAGACCGCTCTTTTCTGGCGGAAACTCGGAGCTTCAAGAATTGTTATGGCAAGGGAATTATCACTTGAGGAAATCAAAGATATCGCCGTCAATATCCCTGAGAGTCTTGAAATTGAAGCGTTTATCCATGGAGCCATGTGTATTTCTTATTCAGGAAGATGTCTTTTGAGCAATTATTTAAGCGGCAGAGACGCCAATAAGGGGGCTTGTTCTCATCCATGCAGATGGAAGTACGCTCTCGTGGAACAGACCCGTCCGGGAGAATATATGCCGATAGAGGAAGATGATAGAGGTACTTATATTTTTAACTCAAAGGATTTATGTATGATTGAATATATTCCAAATCTTGTCGACGCCGGAATTACAAGCTTTAAAATAGAGGGAAGAATAAAAACATCTTTTTATGTCGGAACTGTTATAAGAGCGTACAGAGAAGCCATCGACGACTATATAAAAGACCCGAATCTCTATTATGAAAAAAAAGAATATTACCTTGATGAAGTGAAAAAAGCGAGTTACAGAGGTTTTACAACAGGTTTTTATTTTGGAAAGCCAAATCAGAACGAGCAGATTTACACAACAAGTTCTTATATAAGAAATTATGATTTTATTGGTATGGTCATTGATTACGACGAAAAAAGCGGATTTGCTGTCATTGAGCAAAGAAATAAATTTGAGGTCGGAGATAAAATTGAGTTTTTAAGGGCAAAAGGAGAAAACTTTTCTATGGTTGTTGAGGAAATGTATGATATTGAGCAAAACAGTATTCAA
>CAYLJL010000143.1:0-5138 GCA_964384005.1 uncultured Lachnospiraceae bacterium
AGCAAAAAGGATTTCTGACCGCCGAACTTGTTTATTTTTAAGTTGATTGACTATAATTAACGGAGGATAAAATTATGGAAAAAAATTTGTCTGCTGTTAATGAACTTTTTGCTAATGTGTTTAACGATATATTGAATATTGAGGAAAAAGTCTTGAAAAACGGAGTCTTTAATGATATTTCCGTTTCTGAGGCGCGTACTATCGAGGCTATCGGTATGTATGAACCTAAAAATATGTCAGACGTCGCAAGAAGGCTTTCAATTACGGTCGGGACTCTTACCGTGGCTGTTGCAAATCTTGTTAAAAAAGGTTATGTCATACGTGAAAGATGTGTTAAAGACAGGCGGGTTGTTAATATTTCCCTTACAAAAAAAGGAAGGGTTTTTTATAGGTTTTACGACAAGGTTCATTCTGACATGATTAAGGAGGTAACCGTGGGAATGAGCGAGCAGGAGGTTAATGTTCTTAATGCGGCTTTATCCAATTTAAGCAGATATTTAATCGACAAATATAATAATATTAAACGAGGAGAAGCTTATGTTTGATTCAAAAATAACCGCTTTTACCAAATATGTACCTGAAAAGGCGGTTACTAACGAGGATTTGAGTAAAATTGTAGATACCTCTGACGAGTGGATTTTTTCAAGAACAGGTATAAAGGAAAGAAGAATATCAACTTTTGAAAATACTTCAGAGGTATGCGCCAACGCCGCAAGAGCCGCTGTTATAAAAGCGGATATTTCTCCTGAGGACATAGAGCTTATTATTACCGCTACAATGACGCCGGACTATTCCTCACCCTCAACAGCGTGCATCGTTCAGAAATTAATCGGCGCGAAAAACGCCGTTTCCTTTGATTTGAGCGCCGCGTGCTCAGGGTTTGTATTCGCTCTCTGCACCGCTGACAAGTTTATAAAAACAGGCGCTTTTAAAAACGCCCTTGTTATCGGCGGCGAGGTTACGTCAAAGGTTATCGACTGGTCGGACAGGGGAACCTGCGTTCTTTTCGGCGACGGCGCAGGCGCCTGTTTTATTGAACGCGGAACGGGGGGCGGTATCATCGCCGAGGATTTGCACAGCGACGGCGATAAATATAATTCTCTCACATCTTTATACACTCCTGTTGACAATCTGTATCATACAGATAAGCGCGAAAGCTTCAGACCGCTTAAAATGAACGGCAGGGAAATTTTTAATTTCGCTACAAGAAAAGTTCCCGAAAGCATAAACGCCGTTTTACAAAAAGCTAATCTTTCACCGGACGATATTAAATATATTGTTCCTCATCAGGCAAACAGCA
Organism: uncultured Lachnospiraceae bacterium; assembly: GCA_964384005.1. GTDB lineage: Bacteria > Bacillota > Clostridia > Lachnospirales > CAG-274 > MGBC114079. The sequence continues at coordinate 1,301 of CAYLJL010000143.1, forward strand.
GAATTGTTGAAATTATCGCGAGAAAAATGAAAATCCCTATGGACAGGTTTTTCATGAATATGGACAAATACGGCAATACCTCGGCGGCGAGTATTCCTATTGCTTTAGCCGAATTATCGGACAAGGGATTGCTCAGAGAAAAAGATAAATTAATTATTACAGGTTTTGGAGGTGGCCTTACGTGGGGCTCCGCCATTATTGAACTGTAAACAAAAAATAAATTTTCCGGAGGGATATTATTATGGCATTTGAAAAGATTAAAGAAATTATTGTGGAGCAGCTTGGAAAAGACCCTGACGAGATTACTATGGAAACTTCCTTTAAAGACGACCTTGAGGCAGATTCACTTGATTTGTTTCAGATTATTAATGATATTGAGGATGAATTTGACATAAAAATAGAAGACGCGGAGGAGATATCCACTGTGGCGGACGCCGTGAAGTTTGTAGAGGAACAGACAAAATAATGTTTTGGGGGAAACTCCCCTTACATAACACGGTTTTCGCTGACTGCGGATTTTGAAGGTATAAGGAAACGCCGTTTTGACAAAATTAAGGATTGTTTTTGATTTTTGGGTCAATCGGCGCTTCCGCAAATAATTTTAATACAGGTGATGAAATGAAATCAGATTTGTGTAATATTTTAGGTATTAAATATCCAATTTTTCAGGGCGCTATGGCGTGGATTGCCGACGCGAGCTTAGCCAGCGCCGTTTCAAACGCGGGAGGTCTGGGAATTATTGCCGCCGGCAACGCGCCGGCGGATGTTGTCAGAAAACAAATCAGAGATACGAAAAAACTTACTGATAAGCCTTTTGGCGTGAATATTATGCTTTTGTCCCCTTATGTTGACGAGATTGTCGACCTTGTATGCGAGGAAGGGGTGAAGGTTATTACAACAGGCGCCGGAAACCCCGGTAAATATCTTGAAAAATTTAAGGAAAACAATATTAAATTTATCCCTGTTGTTCCAAGTGTCGCTTTAGCTAAACGTATGGAAAAAAGCGGCGCCGACGCTATTATCGCCGAGGGTATGGAATCCGGCGGACACGTCGGAAAGCTTACGACTATGGCGCTTTTGCCACAGGTTGTCGACGCTGTTAATATTCCTGTTATCGGCGCGGGAGGGATTGCCGACTCAAGAGGAATCGCCGCCGCTTTTATGTTAGGCGCCAAGGCGGTTCAGATAGGCACGAGGTTCCTTGTCGCTAAGGAGTGTACCGTTCACGAGAATTATAAAAACGTTATTCTGAAAGCAAAGGACATTGATACTACCGTTACAGGACAGTTTACAGGGCACCCTGTGCGCGTTATAAGAAACAAGCTTGCCAGAGAGCTTGAAAAGATTGAGAAAAACCTTGTCGACGAGGAAGCCGCGAACGCCAGGTTTGAGGAACTCGGAAAAGGCGCCCTTCAGCGCGCCGTAGTCGACGGAGACGTTGACTTCGGTTCTGTTATGTCCGGTCAGATTGCCGGTATGGTCGACAGGGAACAATCCTGCGAGGAAATTATTAACGAACTTGTCGAGGGCTTTGACAAGCTTATTTCCGAAAAATAATTTTTTTATGGCAGACTACAGGAAACACCGCTCAATTCAAAAAACAAAAATAATTTTTGAAAATGACACGATAACGAAAATTTTAAATTTTAAAAATTATTTTTTTGTATCCTTTATACGGCGGTTCCTATAGCAATTCGCAAAACGCAATAAAATTTACAGGAATAGGTGGTTTTTATGAAAATTGCTTTGATGTTCGGCGGTCAGGGCGCTCAGTACGCCGGTATGGGCAAGGAGCTTTACGACAATTTTGATGTGTGCAGAGATATTTTTGACAGAGCTGACAAAGTTCTTGATTTTAAAGTTACAGAACTCTGCTTCGGAGATAATGACGACTTAAACAAAACAGAGTTTACTCAGCCCGCTATATTGACTTTAAGCTATGCCGTTTACGCTCTTATGAAAGAAAAAGGCCTTAAAGGAGATTACGGCGCCGGACTTAGTCTTGGCGAGTATTCGGCTCTTGTCGCCAGCGGCGCCCTTGATTTTGAGGAGGCCGTTTTACTTGTCAGAAAAAGAGGTAAGTTTATGACCGAGGCCGTCCCCCCGGGAGTCGGCGCTATGAGCGCCGTTTTGAATCTCTCCGCCGATAAGGTGCAGGAAGCCTGCGACGAGGCCGCCGATACGGGAAAAGTTATGATTGCAAACTATAACGCCCCCGGGCAGATTGTTATCGCCGGAGAGGTAAACGCTGTTGAAACGGCGGAAAAGCTTGTTATCGAAAAAGGCGCTAAAAGAGCCGTAAGGCTTAATGTAAGCGGCCCTTTCCACACTCCTTTGCTTAAAGCGGCGGCTGACAAGCTGAATACAGAACTTAAAAATACTAAAATAAATGATATGGAATTTCCTGTTATTACTAATCTTACAGGGGATATTGTCCTTAAAGAAGATATTGCCGCCACTCTTACAAAACAGGTTATGAACCCTGTAAAATGGGAGCAGACAGTCAGAAAATTTATTGAGCTTGGCGTGGATACTTTTGTTGAGCTTGGCCCCGGAAAAACACTTGCTTCTTTTGTTAAAAAAGTCAGCAGAGAGGTTTCCGTATATAATGTTGAGGATTTGAAATCTTTAGAAAAAACTTGCAAAGGAATTGGTTTGGAATGTTAAAAGATAAAACTGTTATTGTTACGGGCGCGGCGAAGGGTATTGGCAAGGCTATCGCTCTTGAGTTCGCCGGAAAGGGCGCGAATATTGTATTAAACTACAGAAGCGTTCTTCCCGACGGCCTTGTGTCTGAAATTGAGGCAAAGGGAGTTAAATGCCTGCCTTATAAGGCGGACGCCTCTAATTCTGATGAGGCTAAAAGCCTTATTGATACGGCGGTTTCCGAGTTTGAAACCGTTGACGTTCTTATAAACAACGCCGGTATTACAAAAGATACTTTACTTATGCGTATGAGCGAGGAGGATTTTGATTCGGTTTTGTCCGTAAACCTTAAAAGCGTCTTTAACACCGTTAAATGCGCAAGCAAGGTTATGCTTAAACAAAAAAGCGGTACGATTATCAATATGTCAAGCGTTGTCGGGGTTACGGGAAACATCGGTCAGGCAAATTACGCGGCGAGCAAGGCCGGTATTATCGGATTTACAAAATCCACGGCGAGAGAATTCGCTTCACGCGGGATTACCTGCAACGCTATCGCTCCGGGATTTATACAGACCGCTATGACCGATGTTTTGTCGGACAAAGTAAAAGAGTCCGTACTTGAGGGAATTCCTCTCAAACGTTTCGGCCGTCCTGAAGAAGTAGCCGCTCTTGCCGTGTTTTTAGCGGAAAATAAATATATTACGGGGCAGGTTATCAATATTGACGGCGGTATGGTTATGTAATGGACTTTTTTCGAAGCTATGTTATTACGGCAATTTTGAAAGAGGTCTATAGCAGTCCGAAAAATTTTCAGAGCGATACAACAAAATAATTGTTGAGTATATAAGGTTTTTATGATTTGCGGACTGCATTATTTTATTGTTTTGCCATAATAAAGCGATATTTGAATACCATAGGCTTTATAATTTTCTTATAAATCAGGAAACGCCGGTTAATTTACAGCGAAAAAATAAAGAAATGAGCAGAAAAGTTTTAACAAATCATAATATATTAATGGACTTCTTTCTAAACTTCATATTGATACAAATATTGTCAGAAAAAAATATTTTCTACAATAGACTTCTTTCGAAACTTCGTATTGATACAAATATTGTCAGAAAAAAATATTTTCTACAATAGACTTCTTTCGAAACTTCGTATTGATACAAATATTGTCAGAAAAAAATATTTT
>CAYLJL010000144.1:0-5129 GCA_964384005.1 uncultured Lachnospiraceae bacterium
AAAACTTTTGTGCGAAACTGACGTTTCGCTGTTATTTTTTATCGAACTCACGTTATAATACTTTTTTGGGTATTGTATAAACATTGAAGGAGGCTAAGAATTAGCCTCCTTCAATGTTATAAAGCTTATATAATTTTGTTTTCTCTCAGGAAATTTAAAAATCCCGAAAGTCCCATTATGATATCCTCATAGGTTAAATCAAAATTTCCGGTATACCACGGGTCGGCAATATCTCTTTCCAAGCCATGGAAATAAAGAAGCCGGAATATTTTACCTTCGGGGTCGCCGTCAAAAACTCTTTTCATGTTGACCATATTCATATTATCCATACCAATTATATAGTCAAATTTATCGTAGTCGCATTTTTTAATTTTAACGGCGGTTTTGTTTTCGTCAAAGGGTATACCCACCTCTTTTAACTTTTTTCGTGTACCTCTGTGAATAGGATTTCCGATTTCCTCGCTGCTTGTGGCGGCTGATAAAATTAAAAATCTATCCGCCAGATTTTCTTTCTTTACCATATCTTTAAAAACGAATTCCGCCATAGTCGAGCGGCAAATATTGCCGTGGCAGACAAAAAGGACTTTAACCATATACATCCTCCCTGTATCAGCTTATAATACCCGCCGGGCCGATATAGGCGGGCGTATCGGCATCATTGTTTTTTGTTTCGCTGTCAATGACTAAATCTTCGATTCCGCCTTTATTGTAAATAAAAAAATCATATATTCCGTTTTCACCGTCGTCAATAAAAAAATCTTCATCTTTGACGACAAAATCATCTCCGTCATCTCCGCCAATAACAAAACCTTCTATATCTGAATATGAGTCAAGGTCGTCGGGTACGTCGACAACAGTGCTGTCCAAGTCTCTTAGTCTGTAGTTTGCTTCCATTGAATAGACAATATAACTATTATTGCTATCATATCCCATCTTCATGTCATAATAAGCGTCATAACTTGTTATATTGTAGTTTTCATCTATGTGTATAATTGTTGAGAAATTGCCGAAATCATAATCAATATTCATAAAATTTGGCGAATTTTGCATTATACTGTCTATGTCAATTTCGGCATAAAGGTCTTTTGTTCCGTCGTCATTCTTTTTGACATATCCTAAAATAAAAGAGCTTTCATCTAAACCTAAACCTTCGCCTATGTCAGAATAATTCAGACCCATGTCAGACATTAACTCGTTAAAATCCATTTCCGTTTTAATTTTAAGGTCATTGGTGTCTATATAATAAGTATTGTCTTTATAATATAAATTTGTTTTCTGACTTATTTGCCCCATAGAAATATCTAAAATTCCGGACATTTCAATGTCAAAATCCGAGAAATCATTTACAATCGTTTTAAGGCTTCCCGTTGAGACGGTTTTTATGGTTTCCTCGTTATCACCCGAAAAATTTACTGTGATATCCGTGTCAGAGTTTAAATCTATAGTAAAGGATTTAAGATTTTTATACTTTTCATTGACTTTGTTGTAAATTTCCACAGCCTCCGCCCTGTTTTTCTTCAGATTACTTATTATAACCGCAAGTTCAGCGTTTGTAACGGGATTATCAGGCTTAAATGTTCCGTCGGAGTATCCGTTTAAAAGACCGGCGTTAGCGCACTTCTGAATACTGTAGCTGTAATTGCTCGAAGCAATATCACTGAAAGAAATTTCTAAAACCGAATCGTCTCTCGGCAAAAACTTATATAATTCTTCGGCGAGTTCTCCTCTTGTAATATATTCATCCGTATCAACAGACGCCGGATAAGAGTTTTTAAAAACAAAGGACAAAGCCAGTTCGGCGGTTGATTTTAAAGCGTAATCGCCAGTTTTAAGATTTTCATCAAACCAGCCGTCGTTTTTAGCCTCTGAAACCTGACTGTACGCCCAGAAATCAGGACTTATATTTTCGGCGTAAGCGGAAGATGATAAAAAAATAACGGAAGAAATAAGTATGGAAATAAATTTTTTCATAAAACAGCCTCCTTAGAATAATGTTTCAAATCTTCTCATAGCCTCAGTGGTATTTTCCTTATTGTTAAAAGCGGTGAGACGGAAATAATTCTCTCCGTTTTTGCCGAATCCTGCCCCGGGAGTTCCCACTACATTGATTTTATTGAGCATAAGGTCAAAAAATTCCCATGAATTCATACCGTTGGGGCATTCAAACCAAATATAGGGAGAATTTACCCCGCCGAAATATTTCACATTCTTCTTTTTCATGGTTTCAGCGATGATTTCAGCGTTTTCCTTGTAAATATTAATCATGGCTTTAGCCTGTCTCATACCCTCGACGGAAAAGACTGTTTCAGCCGCCCTCTGCACAATATAAGGAACACCGTTGAATTTAGTCGTCTGACGGCGGTTCCACATTTTATTAAGGGACATCTCGCTTCCGTCCGACGCTTTTCCTTTAAGTTCCTTAGGTATAATTGTATATCCGCATCGGGTACCCGTAAATCCCGCCGTTTTTGAAAGAGAGCAGAATTCCACGGCGCATTTTTTAGCGCCTTCCACAGCAAAAATACTTCGGGGAAGGGTTTCGTCCGAGATAAAGCTTTCATAAGCGGAGTCAAAAAGGATAACCGAATTGTTTTTAAGAGCGTAGTCTACCCATATTTTAAGCTGTTCTTTGTTATAAACCGCTCCCGTAGGATTGTTTGGAGAACAAAGGTATATAATATCGGCGTGAACTTTTTCATCCGGCATGGGAAGAAAATCATTGTCGGCGTTGGCGTTAAGATAAATGATTTTTCTTCCGTTCATAATGTTTGTATCCACATAAACGGGATAAACAGGGTCGGGGACCATAACGACATTATCTATGGCGAAAAGGTCTGTAATATTCCCTGTATCACTTTTTGCGCCGTCGCTTACAAATATTTCATCATTCTCAATGTCAACGCCGTTCCTTTTATAATATTCTCTGACGGCGTTCCTTAAAAAATCATAACCCTGCTCGGGGCCATACCCTTTGAAGGTTTCCGCCGCGCCCATCTCGTCAACCGCTTTGTGAAGACTTTTAATAACCTCGTCCGCTAAAGGAAGCGTGACGTCGCCGATTCCTAAACGTATAACTTTTTTATCGGGATTCTGAGCTGTGAAGGAATTAACTCTTTTTGCTATTTCGGAAAAAAGATAGCTTTCTTTTAAATTCAGATAGTTTTCATTAAACTTAGCCATTTGTATACCTCCTGAGAAATTTAAGGAAAAGTTATAAATCAATTTCCTTTAAGAGTAAGAATATTTATGATTAGACCTGTTCGGGAACCTGAGTGATGACTATTATAAATTAATGTACAGGAGGTTCACGGACAGTTTTATAGTCAATCAACCTGAAAATGAGCAAAAGGAGGCGGGCTGAAAATTATTTTTGGAGGGCGGCGGAAAAAGAGCATAGCCGGAACCTATGCCGACTGACCAAACATAAGCAAAAAGGATTTTCAGCCGCCGAACTTGTTTATTTTTAAGTTGATTGACTATAATTATAGCAAAAAAACATATTATTGTAAAATAATTTTTTGGAATTTCAAAGTTTACATCTTTTCAAGTAATTTATCCGCTGTTGCCAGTTTAATACAAGCAACTATGACCTCCATAGCGGTTTTAAGCTCTTCTGAATATGGATATGTAGGCGCCAGACGGAAGCAATCATCTTTTGGATTAAAATGGTATGGATGCGTCGCGCCCGCCTCCGTTAAAACAACACCGGCTTCTTTTGCCAGTCTTACGATTTCTTTGGCGCAGCCTTCGCAAGTATATATAGTGACAAAATATCCGCCGTCGGGTTTAAGCCAGCGGCAAATTTTATTATCGCCGAAGTTTTTCTCAAGAATTTCTATAACCGTATCAAATTTAGGTTTTAAAATAGCGGCGTGCTTTTTCATATGATTTTTTACGTTTTCGGCGTTTTTGAAAAACTTGGCGAAGGAAAGCTGTGTCACTTTGTCATAGCCGATAGTCTGAATTGACATTCTTTTCATAATTTCCTCGGTGTTTTTATCGCTCGCGGCGATGATAGCCACACCCGAGCCGGGGAAAGTTACCTTTGAGGTCGAGAAAAACATATATATTCTGTCCTGTGTTCCATATTTTTCAGCGTACTCAAAAATGTTTGCGATAGAGTTTTCTTTGTAAATGTGATGTATGGCATAAGCGTTATCCCAGAAAATACGGAAGTCGGACGCGGCGGTTTTCATTTTCACAAGCCTGTCGATAACCTCGTCGCTGTATATCTCTCCGGTGGGATTTGAATATAACGGCACACATATAATTCCTTTGACGGCTTCGTCCTCGGCGGCAAGTTTCTCCACCATATCCATATCGGGACCGTCTCCCTTTAACGGAACGCAAATCATTTCCGCTCCGAATTCCTCACATATGGAAAAATGCCTGTCATATCCCGGAACAGGACATAAAATTTTAACCTTGGGAAGTCTGACCCATGGCGTACTTCCAAGAGCGCCGAAAAGATATACTCTCGCAAAAGTGTCGTAAATAAGGTTTAACGCCGAATTTCCTCCTATAATGATATTTTTTGAGGGAATGTTGAAAATCTGGGAAAAAATTTCCCTCGTTTCCGGAAGCCCCGCAAGAACGCCGTAATTTCGCACATCAAGATTACCAGCCGTATGAAAATCCTTGGGACCGTTAAGAAGCTCATTTGAAATGTCAAGCTGTTTTGCGCCCGGCTTTCCTCTGGACATATCAAGTTTAAGTCCCATTTCTTTATAATTGTTATATTCTTTTAAATATTCCCCGCGTTTTAACATAAGTTCATCTTTTGACATGGATTTTAATTCAGACACAATAAATTTCCCCTTTCTGAAAAATATGAATTTTCAAAAAAATATTTATGGAAACTCCGCATAAAGGATAACAAAAAATAATTTTTAAAGTTTACGTTCAGCGTTATTTTTTAAAAATAATAATATAGTCGCTCAACTTGAAAATGAGCAAAAGCACTGATATTTTTAAAAATTATTTTTGTTTTTTGAATTGTGCGGCGTTTACTTTAGTCAAAAATAAAAAATAATAAATTTGAAAAAAAATAATTTTCCTTATAATCATTATATCATAAAATTAGCTTCTTGTCTTGCTTAAAATAAAAAAAATAAATTTTGATTTTTATA
>CAYLJL010000145.1:0-5122 GCA_964384005.1 uncultured Lachnospiraceae bacterium
AAAGCCTATTGAAATTTTAATGCCGAAAGAGGGTGCGGACATTGTTATTCCGATGAGTCAGCATATCGGCGCACCATGCGAGCCTATTGTCGCAAAAGGCGACAGGGTTTTGCTCGGGCAGAAAATAGCCGAAAGCGGGGCTTTTGTTTCATCGCCGATTCACGCTTCGGTTTCGGGTGTGGTTAAGGAAATTAAACAGGTTCTTACCCCCGGCGGCGCTATGTCAAACGCTATTATTATTACAAACGACGGTAAGTTTGAGGAAGACCCTTCCCTCGGAAAAGATACCGATTATGAAAATTTTTCAAAGGAAAAAATTATTGAAAAAGTTAAGGGCGCTGGTATTGTTGGTCTTGGCGGCGCGGGATTTCCCACTCATATAAAATTAAATCCGGGACCAGACAAAAAAATTGACGCTATAATTGTAAACGCTGCTGAATGTGAGCCGTATCTTACAACTGACCATCGTGTTTTACTTGAAAAAACCGACAGAGTTATAAAAGGACTTGAAATAATTCTTAAAATACATCCTGACGCTCACGGATATATAGCTGTCGAAAACAATAAGCCCGACGCTATTGAGGTTCTGACCAAAGCGGCTGATGGTATCCCCAATATTTCTGTTGTTACTTTACAGAAAAAATATCCTCAGGGTTCTGAAAAACAAATGATTTACGCTGTTACAAAAAGAGAAGTTCCGTCCGGAAAACTTCCTGCGGATATTGGATGTATTGTTGATAATGTCGATACGGTTCTTGCTATTGAAAGAGCGGTTGTTAAAGACCGTCCTCTTATGAGAAGAATTGTAACTCTGACCGGCGGCGCTGTTAAAAATCCGGGAAATTATCAGGTTCGTCTCGGTATGAGCTTCAGGGAGCTAATTGAAATAACCGGAGGATTTGTTGAGGAACCCGCTAAGGTTATTGCCGGCGGGCCTATGATGGGGGTCGCTGTATATTCTCTTGACGTGCCTTTGATAAAAACTTCTTCGGCTATTTTATGCCTTACGGAAAAAGAAGCGGAGCTTCCTGAGGAAAGTAACTGCATCAGATGCGGGAAATGTGTCGCTCATTGCCCTATGGGACTTATGCCTCTTGAACTGAACGGCGACGTCCTCGCGAACGATTATGAAAAATTTGAGAAAAACCATGGCCTTGACTGTATCGAATGCGGTTCATGCTCTTATGTCTGTCCGGCTAAAAGGCATCTTGCGCAATCTATAAGAGTAACAAAACGAACTGTTATGGCTATGAAAAAAAAGAAGTAAAGGGAGGGACTGAATAATGGATAATTCTAAATTTACTGTATCGTCAACCCCTCATATTCGTTCTAAAGATTCTACCAGTACGATAATGAGAGATGTTATTATAGCTTTGACTCCCGCCGCGCTTATGGGAATTCTGGCATTTGGTTTAAAAGCGCTTCTGATTATAGCGGTTTCTATAGCGGCGTGCGTCTGTTTTGAGGCTTTATTTCAGAAAATTACTAAGCAAAAAATTACTGTATACGACCTGTCCGCTGTTGTTACAGGTCTTTTACTCGCAATGAATCTTCCGTCAACTTCTCCTTTATGGCTTCCTATTGTCGGCGGCTTTTTCGCTATTGTTGTGGCAAAGCAGCTTTTTGGAGGCATCGGACAGAACTTTATTAATCCGGCTCTGGCGGCGAGGGCGTTTTTAGTCGCTTCATACCCTACCGCTACAACGGGTTCGGCTTTTACTCAGCCTGTTTGGTTTGAAAATATCTCAAACTGGTTTTCAAACGGATTTTCCTCATCAGCGGCTGTTGACGCGGCATCTTACGCTACTCCCCTTGCTGTAGTAAAGAATAGTGAGGCTTTTGTTCCCGGTTCAAACGATATTTTGAACGCCATTTTTGGAAATGTGGGCGGCTGTATTGGCGAAACCTGCGCCGCGGCTCTTATATTAGGCGGTTTATATCTTTTGTTCCGCAAGGTTATTTCATGGAGGATTCCCGTTACATATATCGCTACAGTATTTATTTTGACATGGGCATTCGGCAGAGTTCCTTATTATGAAATATTTATCGGCGGTCTTATGCTTGGCGCGTTCTTTATGGCTACGGATTACAGTTCTTCTCCCGTTACTTCTGTCGGTCAGATTATAATGGGTATAGGCTGCGGTATTTTAACGTCACTTATACGTGTTTACGGCGGATACCCCGAAGGCGTTTCATATTCAATACTTATTATGAACCTTGCCGTGCCTTTGATTGACAGGTATACTAAACCAAGAATATTCGGAGGGGGTAAAGCGAAATGAGTAAAGATATTATAAAACCGGGTATTGTTCTTCTTATTGTAACTGTTATCGCCGCCGGTCTTTTAGGGGCGGTTAATATCGCTACAAAAGATATTATCGCGGCGGAGGAGGCAGAAACGAAAGCGAATTCTATGAAGTCGGTGCTTCCTGATGCGGAGGAGTTTGATGAGGAAAAACAAAATGATAATAAAGATTACAGCATTATAAAAAAATATACTAAAGGTGTTGATGAAAGCGGAAATACTGTGGGATATGCCGTTGAGGTTTCAACAAAAGGCTTCAGCACAGGATTGAATTTAATGATTGGTATTACAACGGACGGCGTTATCAGGGGCGTGGCTGTTCTGTCGCATGGGGAAACTCCGGGACTTGGAGCAAACGCAAAGGAAAAATGGAAAGACGACGACCATATATGGGTAGACCAATTTGCAGGCAAATCAGGCGAGCTTTCCGTTACAAAAGGAGATTCTCCCGCGGATGATGAAATTCAGGCTATAACAGGCGCTACAATTACGTCAGACGCTATAACTAACGCTGTAAATACTGTATCTGATTTTTATAACAGCGTACTCAGCGAAGGAGGGGATAAATAATGAATCCATTAAAAATTTTGAAAAACGGTATAATTGACGATAACCCGACTTTTGTTCAGGTAATTGGTATGTGTCCTACTCTTGCGGTTACAACAAGCGCTATAAACGGTATCGGTATGGGTCTTTCGACAATGGTGGTTCTTATGTGTTCAAATATGGTTATTTCTTTAATAAGAAAGTTTATACCCGACCAGATAAGAATTCCCGCTTATATAGTTGTTATTGCCAGTTTCGTTACTATTATTCAAATGCTTTTACAAGCGTTTCTGCCCGATTTGAATACCTCTTTAGGACTTTTTATCCCTCTTATCGTTGTAAACTGTATTATTCTCGCCCGCGCGGAAGCTTTCGCTTCTAAAAACGGCGTTATAGCGTCCATGTTTGACGGTATCGGTATGGGACTTGGTTTTACGGTGGCTCTCGGGGTAATCGGTATTATAAGAGAACTACTCGGAAACGGTTCTGTTTTTGGCGTAGGTATTCTTCCGGAAGCGTTTCCTCATACAATTATTATGATTTTAGCGCCCGGCGCGTTTTTCACTCTCGCATTTCTTATGATACTCATTAAAAAAATAAAAGGTAAGAATTAAAGGAGGTCAGGACATGAACGAAGAAATAAATTTTATTACACTGTTTTTAGGAGCGATTTTTGTAAATAACTTTGTATTATCCAAATTTTTAGGAATATGCCCTTTCCTCGGTGTTTCCAAAAAGGTTGAAACGGCTGTCGGCATGGGCGTCGCCGTTACTTTTGTAATGACTATCGCTTCGGCGGCAACCTGCCTTGTATATAATTATGTATTAATACCATTGGATTTGAGCTATTTATACAATATTGCTTTCATTCTGATAATCGCGTCTCTTGTTCAGTTTATTGAAATGTTTATTAAAAAATCTTCTCCTACGCTTTATCAGGCTTTAGGCGTTTATCTTCCGCTTATTACTACCAACTGTGCCGTTCTGGGCGTTACCGTTTCAAGTATGCAGGACCTTGACGCTATGGAGAATATAGCTATAGGTATGAAATTCGCTTATTCTCTTGTTTACGGCGTTGGGGCGGCTTTGGGTTTCACTCTCGCGATTGTTCTTTTCGCCGGTATAAGAGAGAGACTTGAAAGAAACAATATTCTTCCCGCTGTGAAAGGCTTTCCCATCGCTTTGATTACGGCGGGACTTATGTCAATTTCATTTTTAGGCTTTTCAGGTCTTTTATAAGAGGAGGGATAGACGATGAATGAAATAGTTGAAAGTATTCTTTTTCCCGTTTTGAGTATAGGCGGTCTTGGGGTTATTTTCGGGGCCGGTCTTGGCTTTGCGGGTGTAAAATTTAAAGTGGAACAAGATGAACGTATTCCTCTCGTGAGAGAGTGCCTTCCGGGGGCTAACTGCGGCGGCTGCGGTTTTGCGGGTTGCGACGCTTTTGCCGACGCTGTTGTTTCGGGAAAGGCTAAAACGAACGGCTGTCCTGTCGGCGGCGCCGCTGTCGGCGCTAAAGTTGCCGCTGTGATGGGGCTTGAGGCGGCAGAATCTGAAAAAATGGTCGCTTTTGTCAAATGTAACGGTAATTGTGAGGTAAGTTCTTCTAAATACAATTATTACGGAATGACCGACTGCTCTATGGAAAACGCTCTTGCCGGAGGCTCTAAAGGATGTTCTTATGGCTGTCTCGGAGATGGAAACTGCGTTAAGGCTTGTAATTTTGGCGCGATTTCTGTTGTGGACGGCGTCGCTGTTGTAGATAAGGAAAAGTGTACCGCCTGCGGACAGTGCGCCGCTGTATGTCCAAAACAGCTTATAGAAATTATTCCTTATAAAAGCAAGGTTCATGTTTCCTGTAATTCAAAGGATAACGGCAAAAATGTACGCGCGAATTGTTCTGTTGGCTGTATAGGCTGTACTTTGTGTCAGAAAAACTGTAAGTTTGACGCTGTTCATATTGAGAATTTCCTTGCTGAAGTTGATTACAGCAAATGTGTGAGCTGTGGACTTTGTACTCAGAAATGTCCGACCAAAGCTATCAGCAAGGAAGGCGCTAAACCTAAGGTTATTCCGGAGACTAAGGAAAAAGAAGAAGTTCAGCAGGTATAATAACGCACGGAAATCAATTTTTGAAATTTTTAGTTTTTTTGGAACCTTTTTCTATCGCAAAAAGGTTCCAAACCTCCAAAAATGCTCTTTGAGTATTAAAAATTGTGGGCTCTGCCCACACCCGCAAGCCTTTAAAAAGGCTTGACCTAAACTTTATTT
>CAYLJL010000146.1:0-5092 GCA_964384005.1 uncultured Lachnospiraceae bacterium
ACAAGAGAATCTATATTTTTATTACAGCAAAAAAGCACCTTCTTCTTAATTAAAAGAATAAGGTGCTTTTTTAATAATAATTCCTATTCAGCCTTAAAAACCCTGCATAAAGGTTTCATCGTATCAAGACTGTCCCAAAGGAACAGTTTAACACTTCCTTCCGACAAAATCCCGCCGATTTCAACCTCCTGTTCTTCCTCAAGAGGTACAGTAATTTCAAAATTCTTCTTTTTAAACTCAACTACCTTTCCGTTATCGTCCGTAACGGCAATTCCAATAACAGCGTTTTGTAAATTTGCCGTTCCGTTATATATTTTAGCCTTTCCGGTAGTTTTATCATATTCCGTAATTCTTGTAGACATATCAACGTTTTCATAGGTTGTATATCTGATACCATAATAATTAAGACCTTCTTTTCCGTAAACAGTAATTTCTTTAGGCTCCGAACTTGTATTGGAATACTCGGCTACTGTGCTCGCCGTACTTGCTAAGTCGTATTCTTTAGCCATTGTTCCGTCGGTTATAACAAGCTTTCTTGTCGCACCCACACTTGCGGAAACGGCATACACTTGAATAACAGAATTTCCCGGAACCGTAAATTTAAAACATCTTGAGCTTGCGCTTCCGCTTCCTCCTGTTTTCAGCACCTTTGAAAATCCCGTTCCGTCGCTGAACGTAGCGTTGCTATTAGCGAATTGCGCCTTAGAATCAAGCTTCAGTGTAAGTCCGTCGACAGTATTTGTTCCGTCAAGACTTAAAACGGTAAATCTGTCCTCGCCGAAATTCCAGAATTTAGTTTCAACCTCGATTTTGCTCTGAACAGGCTCAAGATTAGCCATAGCCTCGGAAAGTTCCGCTTCCGCTGTAATAATTTCCTCTAAAGAAGCGCTTTCGTTTGCCAAAACTTCCTCCGCTGTTTTTAAAGCCTCCGCAAAAGGAATCCATGTTTTGGCTCTGTAGTCGCTTTCTTTAAGTTTTTCCGCTGTGGAAACCGTCGCCTGAAGACTGCTTCTTGGGTTTAAAGTCACATACATATTATCAAGATAATACACACCTTCAGAACCCACCGAAGGAGTAATAAAAAATCCCTGCTTAATCGGAATATTTACATTATAAACCGCTTTTAAATCGGCAGACTGTTTGGCCTGTACGTCTTTCAGTTCGCTTATAACAGTTCCCGCTGAATCACAAAGGGCTATATCCGCCTTGCCCAGACCAATTTCAGTGGTTATTTTAATCTTGTACCAATTAGATGTTGAATACTCAAAATTCTCGTCCCCGACTTTAAATATGTTATCGCATACGCTGACAGTATTCTCTCTGTTAAACTCCACATTGTAAGCCTGCCCTGATTCCGTCTGAAGACATACATCAACCAAAGGTTTCTCGCCGGTGACAAAAATATCGAATCCGCTTTCAACAGCTCCGCTTTCAATTTTATATTCGCGAATTATATTCCCTTTGATGGTATAATCGGAATTTGTTGAAACAACCATTTTACCCGTATCATTTCCGCCGATGTTTTCACTTGTCCAGTCCGGAACAATAAGCTCATTCTCCGGATACTGCCACCACCAGTCAAGACCGTAATCCATATTCCATACATAAGAACTTGACGTCTCGTCATCAACACTTTCAATAGCCGTCCAGCCTATATCAGGAGTTCCTTTAGTCGCGGCAAATCCCATATAATACTCGTCGCCCAAAGAAATGTCAGCCTCCGCAAGAAGTTCTTTGGTTTTATAATGGTCTGCGCCGGAATTTCCGACAGTCTGACAAATTTTAAGTTTGTCTCCGACTTTCTCAGTAATTATAAAATACTTATCGTCCTGCATAGAATCAAGGGACGCAATCGTTCTGTATTCTCCGCCCTTTTCTTCCCGTGCCTTCAGTACGTAAATATATCCTCTCGTAGCGGCAGCATTCGGCTCAACTCCGAAAAAGTAAGACACTCCGTCAGGTTCAAGGTCTTTTTTAAACATAATGCCGGCGTTTTTACTGGTTTGAGGTCTTAATCTGTAATAAAATCTCACATTATCGTTAAATTTCTGATACATATAGCCATATTTGTCCGAAGTACCGCTTATATTTCCCTCCGGTGCATAAAGCTTGTATGTATAATCTTTAGTTCCCTGGACATATGACGGCATATCATTTTCCGAACCGCCGATATTTAAAATGTCCCATGGAGTAATATCCGCGGAAACGACCACCTGTTCAACAACATCCTGGCTCTCGCCTAAATTTTCGTCAAAGCAGACAACTTTTAAATCTCCTTCCGCCACATTAGAAAAGCTTATCGGAATCGAAACATCTTTCGCCTCCGCAATTCCCTCATCATAACAAATATCTGTTACAATATTGTTTCCCAGAAATACGGCGGTTTCATTAACCTTCGCCTTTTCGTCGGGAGTAACCCTTGTTAAAACTTCTTCATTAAAATTAAGTTTCTGATTGCTCTCAATGTTTTCAATTTCAATTTTAGGCTCTGTAATTTCTTCCGCCGGAACAAACTTAACACTTTTAAATTCCGAACTTGTTTCCTTTCCGTCAGCAGCCGACGTATAAGCGGAAACTGAAAAAGTACCGTCCCCGAAATCCGCCTGATAAGAAGCGGTTACAGCGTCTGAAAGATACGCCGCGCTTTTTCCCGCCTGTATTACAATATCATCGCCCTTTTTAGAGACTTTAATCATAGACGCTTTATAAGGGTCTATACCGGTTACTTCCGAAATCACACCGTTTTTATCGACATTTAAAACAAGCTTATTATCTTTGTAAGTTCTGTAAATCTTGATATACTTATCTCCGGAGGAAATCATAACTCCCGTCTGCGCGCCGTCTGTAAGATTTGAAATTTTAGAAACAGTAGCGGCAAAATTAAAATCTCCCGTAACGCCGTTTTTTACAAGAGAAGCCGTTTTCCCGTTATTGGCGTACATATAGATATTTCCGTCGCTTTCAGAAACCGCCGTGTTATCTCCTGTAGAAACGTCAAAATCAGCCCCCGAATATCCCGCGCCATAGATATAAGCAGCCTTCGTATTACTGAACTCATATGTGCCGTCCTTATTTATTCTTTTAAGAGTAACATAATTTTCCCCCAAAGGGAAAGCTAATTCAATTACATTTTCAGTTCCTGCGTTCCCGTTTAATAAATCAGACTCATCAATACTTCCGACACATTCGTCGTTGCCGTAAAACTGTATACTTTTTATATTCTCAGCATCCTCAAAAGTATAGCTTACAATAACCCCGTCTTTTCCTTCTGATATATCCAAATCATTAATATGTATTGATTTATTAACATCGCTGCCGCCTATTGTTTCCGAATAAATTTCAAGCCACGTATAACCGTCAGGGCCGATATTTAAAGAATCGTTTGGATTATCCTTGTCAAGCCCCATTTTATTCTCCCATGTATCAGGGATACCGTCGCTGTCGCTGTCAAAATTTTCGTCTCTTTTTTCATTTGAGAAAACAGGATACCCTCTGTCGTCATACTCTCCCGTCTGTGCGTCCTCAGGAACCGTATCGGAAGGCGAGTCCACAAGTCCGACACTTTTAGTTCCGCCGTTAGGGGCTGTTTCTCCCGGGGCGTTGTTTGTGTTTGGCGCCGTTCTTTCCTCTACGTCTTTAATAACCCTTTCATCAACCTTATCACGTTTCGGAAGCGTCGCTCCGGCATTTTCAATAACATAATCATAAGCCGTCTGAGCGTCCGTGGTCACAACGGGATAATCGTAATAATATGTAAGATTGGGACTTTCCAAATTTTCTTTTATCATATTTGGAAATTTAGGGTCGGGATAAACTCCCGTTTGCGGCTGATAATTATCAGCGTTTACATTTTCGGCCGCCTGCCTTGCCCCCGCTGAATCGGTCTCATCTGTATAAATATAATTTCCGTTAGCGTAAACCTTTCCCGACCAGTCTGTCTGATATTTCTGACCTACGCTGTATTCAAAAATCCTTGCTCTTTTATTTTTTGTCGAGGTTCCGTCGTCAGGAGTTGACGGGCCTGATTTATAATAATTGTTTATAATATTTACCTCAGCTCCGTTTTCAGCGCCATAGCCCGCTTTGTCCCCCCAGTTATAAATGACGTTGTTTCTGATATCCACAACAGTTTCTTCGTCTCTGTACCCCGCCGTCATAGCTGTGGTTTCAGAAGTACCGATTTTAGGGTTACGGCTTTTGTGAGTAGCGATAAGATTGTGATGAACGCTGAGATTTATACCGCCCCATATACCGGCGTAGCTGTGTTCTCCTTTATCGTGAATGGACTGATTAAGAGCCTCCGCGATAATACAATTCTGAATAGTAACGTCTTTAACGGCATAAGCCGTTAAATTCTCATCTGTTCCCCAGCTTACGCTGCAATGGTCGATAATAACGTTCTGTGTGTCATCAACCACCTCAAGACCGTCCTGAGTAGCCGTATCTATCAGTTTACCGCTGTCGTCAAGCTTTTTGTCACCAACACGGAAACGAAGATATCTTAAAATAATATTTTCTCCGGAAACCTTAATATTATTTCCTCTGAAGCAAATTCCGTCACCCGGGGCTGTCTGTCCGAGAATAGTAAGATTACCGCCCTTTCCGCCGACGTTAATATTTAATTTAAGGTCAATTATGCCGGAAACATCAAACACAACTATTCTGTTTCCTTTTGAGACAGCGTCCCTGAAAGACCCCGCACCGCTGTCATTAAGATTAGTAACATGGTAAACTTCCATTTGTTCTCCGTCATCAAGAGCGCCCCTTGCGCCTGTGGCGTACATACCGCCGCCCTCAGCGCCGGGGAAAGCAACAGTTTTGACGGATGTATTAACAAAATCCGAACCGCCAAAACTCTCATTCTCCGCAAAAACGGAATTAATGGAAAAACTCCCGAGGGTCATAGTCGCCGAAATAAGCAAAGCCGCGATTTTTCTGAGCATTAGTATTACCTCCCATAAAATTTTTATTTATAATAAAAGTAAAAGAAACTCTGATTAACGGTATTAAAAGTCATTTTTAATTAATCAGCGTTTCATAAAGTATAATATTTTGTTCAAATCAAAACCATCGTTTAATCCAGTTTCATAAA
>CAYLJL010000147.1:0-5062 GCA_964384005.1 uncultured Lachnospiraceae bacterium
AGAATAAAAATTCAAAAAGCGTCGCAGACTTTAATCCGCAAGATGGGCTTTGCCCATCTGAGGAGAAAATTTGACTTCAGGAAATGACGTTGTCATTTCCGTAGAAGTCATAATTTTCATACAAAACAAAATCAAGTCGCCAAACAAAGTTTGGCACGCAGATTTTGAGAAGTGCAGGAAATGCTTGCATTTCCTGCAAGCGTGTCGACTTTTTCGACACGCTGAAACTTTTTTAAAAGTTTTCTATTATAGAAAATATCTTCCCTCTCTGTTGGTATTATTATACAACTAAAGATTTCGTAAGTCAATAGTTTTTTAACAAACGCTTTGACAAATATGTTTTTTCCCTTGTGTACAATTCACACAATCAAGGCTTTATATTTCTGCCGTTTTAAATTTATTATCAGGATAATTTGCCATTTTTCCGTTTTTTTAAAAATTTATCATTTGTGCGAATTGCCGTCATTTCGTCATAAATCGGCGTTTTCCCCCATAAATCGGCGAAATGATAGGCAGTATTCCTCAAAAACGGAGATAATTTTTCATAATATACCTCCTTGTAATATTTCCCTGTACGATATATAATAAAAAAGGATACTAAAAACTACAGAAAGAAGTGATAGAAATGACAGAACGAAAAAGCGGCATACTTCTGCACCCTACGAGTCTGCCGTCAGAATATGGTATAGGTGATTTGGGGAAGGGAGCCATAGACTTTATAGACTTTTTAAAAAAGGGGAAACAAAAGTTATGGCAGATTTTGCCTTTGGGACACACCTGTTTTGGCGACTCGCCATACCAGAGTTTTTCAGCGTTTGCGGGAAATCCTCTTATGATAAGTATTGACAGTTTGATTGAGGAAAAACTTCTTGACAAAAATGATATAGGGGAGATACCCTATTTTCCGGAGGAAAAGGTAGACTACGGCAGAGTGATTGATTATAAATACTCGTTGTATAGAAAAGCGTACGAGAAATTCAAGAATATAAAAGATAAAAAAATCCTTTCGGGATATAACGTTTTTTGTAAGAAAAATCAATCATGGCTTGATGACTATTGTCTTTTCATATCTTTAAAGAATCATTTTATTGAGGAAAGGAAAAACACATGGGAAACAGCGGAATATAAAGACTATAAAAAAGCTAATGAAAAGACTATGGACGAAAACCTTATAAACGATTGTTATTATGGAGCGAGTTGGAATTCGTGGCCCGAGGACATAGCAAAAAGGAAAAAGGGGACGCTTGAGAAATGGAGCCGTAAATTAAAGAACGAAATAAATTTTTATAAATTTCTTCAATATAAATTCGGTGAACAGTGGCATAAAATAAAAGTTTACGCCAATAAAAACGGCATAGAGATAATAGGCGACATACCCATATTTGTAGCGGCTGACAGTGCCGACACATGGAGCAATCCAAAGCTTTTCACAATAGATGAGAAAGGTTATCCGACTTCGGTAGCGGGGGTTCCGCCCGATTATTTCAGTGAAACGGGTCAGTTATGGGGAAATCCGCTTTATAATTGGAGTGTACATAAAAACACGGATTACGTATGGTGGACGCAAAGAATAAAAAATGTGTTAAATCTTGTAGACACAGTAAGAATAGACCATTTTCGGGCGTTTGACTCCTACTGGTCAATTCCGTACGGTTCGGAAACGGCTGCTGCCGGCAAATGGGAGAAAGGTCCCGGGGAAGATTTTTTTGCCGTAATAGAGAAGAACATACCAAACGTATCAATAATAGCGGAGGATTTGGGTGACTTAAATGAGGAAGTTCTGATACTGAGGGACAAATTAGGCTATCCGGGAATGAAAATTCTTCAGTTTGCCTTTGACGGAAACGGCGGAAACGATTACCTTCCGCATAATTACAAAAATACAAATTTCATAGTATATACCGGCACCCATGACAATGATACAACAACAGGCTGGTATAACGGTTCAGACGATTTAACAAAAGATAATATACGAAGGCTTTTAAGAGTTTCCGGCGACGATATAGCGTGGGATTTAATCCGTTACGCCTACTCAAGTATAGCGAAAACCGCCGTAATTCCTTTGCAGGATGTGCTTTGTCTTGATTCCTCGGCGAGGATGAACACACCCGGAACTTCTGGGGGCAACTGGCAGTTCCGATTAAAAAGAGGGAGCCTGACCGACGAGAAAGCGTCGGGGCTTGCCTATCTTGTAAATCTGTATAACAGATAAAAGGAAACACCCCGCCGCCCGCTTCTTTTCGGTAAATGAGGGGGTAGCGGGGTAAAATTTACTCATCTTTAAACAGTACAACTTCCGCTCTTTTAATACTTTCGCCCACATCAATAACCCTTTGATTTGACGACCCTCTCCAGTGGAGGGAATTATCTTTAAACTCATTGATAAATTTCCCGTCTACAATCACGTCAATTTTGTCAATAAAATCCAGTGTATTAATATTTTCCCAGATATAGCCCGTATAAAGCCAGATAGTTTTATCAGGGAAATTTTCCTTTATTTCGGAAATAAGACCTCCGACACAGGGCCTGTTTTTTGTAAAAAGCGGGTCGCCGCCGCTTAAAGTAATTCCGCTTATATAATCTCTTTTAAGCTCGTCAAAAATTTCGGACTTTGCGGCGTCGTCAAATAAAAGGCCGTCGTCAGGGTTCCATGTAATAGGGTTCTGACAGCCGTAACAGCCGTGTTCACAGCCGGAAACCCATAAAACGACTCTGAGGCCGCATCCGTTAAGCATATCGTCTTTTGTGATATTATGATATCTCATTTTCAAAATTCCTTTCATATCTCCCCTGTAATCCGCTACATACTCTTTCTGTCTTTGATTTCGGCCATTTTGGCGGAATTAAGCCTTGTGTCGCCGTGTACTCTCGAATAGCTTAAATATCCGTTCATTCTGTCGATTTTGGTAAGGTTCGAGCTTCCGCACTTAGGGCATATATCCATATAAAGTTCTTGGTGTCCGCAGTCGTCGCAGTAAGCTAAAGACAAATTAACTCCCTCGTAAAATCCCATTTTCATCGCCCGTCTTACAAGAGTTTTAACGGCGTCAGTGTTGTAGCTTATGGGATACTTGACATATTGAATTTTTCCGCCGTTAAGTAAATCCCAGAATCTTTTTTCAAGGTTCTGCTTTTTTATAGGTGAAATATCCTCAGAAACGTGACAGTGGAAAGAATTGCTGACATATTCCCTGTCCGAAACGTTAGGGATAATTCCGTATTTTTTTCTGAACTGGGTCACCTGAAGCCCGCAAAGGCTTTCAGCGGGTGTTCCGTAAATAGCGTATAAAATACCGTCGGCCTTTTTAAACTCGTCTGTTTTTTTGTTGATATACTCCATAACCTCTATAGCGAACTTTCCGTCCTCGGCAATAGATTTTCTGTTGTATAGCTGTTGTAATTCGTTCAGAGCGGTAATACCAAAGGAAACGGTAGCGTATTTAAGAAGAGGCCTGATTTTCTCGTCAGGTTTAAGATGACCGCCGTAAAATCCTCCCTCACAGTAAGCGAGAGGATTGGTTGAGGCTTTCATCTCGCCAAGATACTCAATAGTCCTTATATGTAAATTTCGTATCATCTCAAGATAATAGTCCAAAACCTCGTAAAAATCCCTGCTTTCGGCTCTGGCCTTCGCCAAAATCATAGGCAGGTGCAGAGAAATAGCGCCGGCGTTCCAGCGTCCGACGACGATAGGTTTATCGTTTTCGTCGGCGGGGTTCATACCGCCCCTTTCAAACCAGAGGGATAAAAAAGCCCGGCACCCCATAGGACTTATAACAACGCCGTATTTTTTATAAGCCCTTGAAACATAGCTGTCACCCGAGAGACTGAGCCAGTCGGGATACATAGTATGCCTTGAGCATTCTATGCCGGCGTTAAAAACATCCTCAAGCTCTCGGCCTTCCCCGTGGAGATTTTCGTCATAGAGGAAAACGATTTTAGGGAAAAGTACAGGTTTTTTGCAGTCGCTTTTTCCCTGTCCGTTTTTATGTACCTCCAAAGCGGTAATCGAAGCCATTTTAGAAAACCTGTCCCGTCCAAGACCTAAAGTTATCGTAATAAAAGGATAATCTCCTCTCGACGAGCCTACCGAGTTAAGCTTGTACTCAATTCCCTGAAAACCCTGCTCAAATTCTCTTTTAAGCTTTTTTTCGGCTTTAGCCTCGGCATACTTATAGTCGTCGTCGGAAAGGATAAAATTTTTACAGTGTTTAATAACGTCAATAATCTCGTCATAATATTTTTTAAAGCTTTTTTCGGCGTAAGGCGCGAGAATTTTATCAATTTCAGGAACGGTAAACCCGCCGTACTGCTGAGCGGCTGTAGAAAGGACAATATCGCCTATAACGTCAAAAGCGACTTTAAGTGTTTTAGGCTCATTGTACCAGAGGTTGCCCATTTCAAAACCGCCTTTTAATACGTTTTCCATATCAAAAAGACAGCAATTCATAGTATCGCGCCTTGATGCCATATCGTGTATGTAAATATAGCCGTCTTTGCAGGCCTGCAACTCATCTGTTGTCAGAAAAAACTTCTGATAGAGTTCTTTGTTTAAATGATTGTAAATAAGACTTCTTTTTGTGGCTACGAGAGCGCTGTCGGTGTTGCTGTTTTCCTTGTCGCCTATATACATAACAGACTGGGCCTTCTGATACACGTCGTCAAGCATATGAACAAAATCTTTTTTATAATTTCTGTAGTCCTTATAGCTTTTGGCAACTTTCGGCTCTACCGTTTCAAGAGCGCTTTCGACTAAATTGTGCATAGTCTGTATAGGCACGTCGGAAAAACCATTTTCGGCGATTTTGTTTTTTATAAACTCGCAAATCATATCCGTTTCGGATTTTTTAAATTCATACATAACTCTGTTGGCAGATTTAGTAACCGCCGCGATAATTTTACTCTCGTCAAAATCCTCTGAAGTTCCGTCTTTTTTAATAATCCTCACCACAGTAAAAACTTCCTTTCTGTAAAATATAGTCAGCAAACAAGTTTATTAACCGTAAACCCACGGAAATCAATTTTTGCGGCGTAGCCGAAATAAAGTTTAGGTCAAGCCTTT
>CAYLJL010000148.1:0-5057 GCA_964384005.1 uncultured Lachnospiraceae bacterium
TTGCTTATTGTACAAATCTGGCACTTGAGAAGGTCGGACTTAAACCAAACCCTGTTTATATGTATAAAAAATTTGCCGGTGATGGCGCAAAAGTTATGCTTCAGAGAAGTCTTGCCGCGGCAGGCGATACAAATCTTGTTTTTCTTGAAAAAGTTATGGATGTACACAAAGTTACTTATGAAAAGTTCAGTATGTACAAGGTAAAGCCTTTTGAGGGAATAGACAAACTGCTTGAAAATCTTAAAAGCCGAAATATTAAAATCGCTGTGCTTACAAATAAACCTCACAACAGAGCAATAGACGTTGTTTATACTTTATTTGGGGAGGATTGTTTTGATATTGTACTCGGACAAAGCGACGATTTTGAAAGAAAGCCGTCACCTCAGGGCGCTTTGATTATTTCAGAAAAGTTTGGTGTTAAACCATCTGAATGTATTTATTTGGGAGATACAAATACGGATATGATAACGGGAAAAAGAGCCGGTATGTTTACTGTCGGTGTTTTATGGGGATTTCGCGATAGACAGGAACTTGTTGATAATAACGCCGACTATATTATTGACAAGCCTTTGGATTTGTTAAAATTATTATCTTAGAGTGTATCTTACAGCAATTCCGCTTTATACCGGAATTGCTGTAAAGCCACTTAAACGGAGGGTTTTAAGATACACAATAGTGGTTCAAAGGTTTATTTTATTATATTTTTCAGTATTCCTATTTTTTCAATTTCACATTCCACAATATCGCCGCTTTTTAGAAAATCAGGCGGCTCAAAGCCCATTCCGACGCCGGAAGGAGTTCCTGTCGCTATTATCGTACCAGCTTTTAAAGTCATTCCTTTTGTTAAATCATTTATTATATACGGTATGTCGAAAATTAAAAGGTCGGTTGTACTGTTCTGCCGAAGTTCGCCGTTTACTCTCGACATTATTTTTAGTTTTGGAGGATTTTGAAATTCGTCTATTGTTGTTATACAAGGACCTATTGGAGTGAAGTTGTCAAGGCTTTTTCCAAGATACCATTGCTTGTGCTGTGTTTGTAAATTTCTTGCCGAAACGTCATTTATTATGGTATATCCGAAAATATATTCAAACGCTTTTTCTTTAGGTACGTTTTTCGCGTCTTTTTTTATTATAACGGCAAGTTCGCTTTCATAATCAAGGCTGTCAACTATATCAAAATGACCGTCTATGTAGTCTTCAGGGTCGACTGCTCTCGTTACTCTTTTTGAAAAATATATCGGAAGTTTGCGCTCCCCGCCAAAGGAATCCTCCTTATATCTTGCCGCTTCAACGGCATGAGCATAATAATTTATTCCCAAACATATTATATCTTGTTCTGGACAGGGGATAGGCGCTAAAAGTTTTATATTATCATACGGTATTAAATTTTCTATTGAAAAGAACTGTTTTATTTTTCTGAAATCTTCAGGGGTTATTTTTTCAATTAGTTCTGTCATTTTATTGAAGTATATGTTTGCTTTTTCTAATGGAAAAATACCTGTTTTTTCTAATATTCCTAATTTTTCTTTATTATCGTTTTTATTTATATATGTCGTTAATTTCATTTTCTAATCTCTCCTTACGCAAAAATCTTTTTAGGAAACATTGTATATTAACTAAAAAATAAACAAATTTATATTGTTTTATTGTGATTATCCGGTATTTTTTATTATAGCATATTTTGAAGATGTTTTCCATAAAATTTTAAGGAATAACGGCAAATTAAGGAAATACCGACAAATTAAAAAATAATTTTTCAAAAAAATTGAAGTGTTAGTGTTATTTTTCCTGAAAAATGATACAATAACAGAAATTTTAAGTTTAAAAAATTATTTTTATTATACCTTTGTGCGGTGTTTCCTTAAAAAACAGATTTGGAGCGTATTTTTCTATAAAATTATTTTTCGCAAATATGTTTAGAAAAATATGAACAAAATTTATTATTTGAGATAAAATCGAAAAATAATTCGAAAAAAGCTAAAATTTGTCTTGCAATAAATGTAATCGGGTGGTATAATTAAACATAAACAAACTAAAATTCGGAGAAGGAGTGGTAATGTGAAAATTTATTCTTTATTGTTGCTTTTTAAAAGAGCGAGTCTTTGCAGCATTATATTGTTTTTTTTAAGTTTTTTTATTTGTGTTTTATTTGAGGTGGTATTCAGTACGATGGTTTGTGTTACTTTACCCTTTGTTTTATTTACTTTTATGTTTTATTCCGTTTTTTGTTTTATTGAGGATTTTATTGAGAGTGAGAAATTTATGAATAAAAATAAAAACAATGTTATTGAGATAGATAAATGCCGGAGTTATGATAAGAGAAACTTAGAGAGAAAGAATTTTGATGATTTTGAAAAATCTTCCGCCTGCTGAAGTTCAGGGGGTTTTTATTATTATTTGACTTATTTTGATGATTGTGCTATAATTGGTTCAGGAGGTGTTTTTAATGACAGTTGATTTAAAAGGAAGAAGTCTGCTTACTTTGAAGGATTTTTCAAAAGAAGAAATTATTTATCTTATTGATTTGGCGGAGGATTTGAAAAAGAAAAAGAAAAATGGAATTTTTGAAAAAAATATGCTTAATAAAAATATAGCGCTTATTTTTGAAAAACCGTCTACAAGAACAAGATGCTCTTTTACTGTTGCTTGTATTGACGAGGGAGCTCATCCCGAATATTTAGGCAAAAATGATATTCAGCTCGGACACAAGGAATCTGTTGAGGATACCGCGAGGGTTTTAGGCAGAATGTTTGATGGAATTGAATTCAGAGGATTTTCACAGGAAGTTGTTGAGAAACTTGCGAAATACAGCGGAGTTCCCGTTTGGAATGGTCTGACGGACGATGACCATCCTACCCAGGTGCTTGCCGATTTTTTAACGTTAAGAGAGCATCTTGGCAAAATTGAAGGTGCTAAATTTGTTTATATAGGCGATGGAAGAAACAATATGTCTAATGCTTTAATGATTGGTTCCTCAAAGGTCGGAATTAATTTTGTTGTCGCGTCGCCAAAAGAATTATGGCCGGAAAAAAAGCTTGTCAAGGAATGTACGGATTTCGCAAAGGAAAGCGGCGGAAGCGTTGTCGTTACTGATAATATTGAACAAGCTGTTTGCGGAGCAGACGTAATTTATACCGATGTATGGTGCTCTATGGGAGAAGAAGATAAGGCGACGGAAAGAATGAAAATTTTGTCTCCTTACCAGGTAAACAGCAGGGTTATGAGCATGACAGGAAAGGAAGGTACTATATTTATGCACTGTCTCCCAGCGGTTAAGGGAAAAGAAGTCACTGAAGATGTTTTTGAAGGTAAGCAGTCAGTTGTGTTTGATGAGGCGGAAAATCGTATGCATACAATTAAAGCGGTTATGGTGGGAAGTATAAGAGGTTGATTTTTTGTATTGACTTATAACCCTGATTGTTTTGAGAAAACCGCAAGCGTGTCGACTTTGTCGACACGCTGAAATATTTTTATTACCTTTTTCGCGGCGGTTCATTAAAGATTTTTTTAAAAGCGGGCATTATCGCATCTAAAAGTGTACCTGTTACCGCGCCTAAAAAAATTCCGGAAATTATTAAGACAGGACAGTATGCAAATATATTATAACTATAGATTATAATGGCAAGGACGGTTATTTGTCCGATATTATGAAAAATAGCGCCTAATATACTTAATGTTATGTATGAAATTTTTTCTCTGAAAATAAGTATAAAAACAAGTATTATTAATATTGATGCCATACCGCCTCCGAGACTTAACAAAGAAGCTGTCAAACCTCTTGTCAGGAAAACAAAAAGAGATTTGAAACAAGCGAGAAGAATAGTATATTTTTTTCGCATAAAAAATATAGAATACATTATAACTATATTTGAAAGCCCGAGTTTTATCCCCGGAAGAAAAGGAAATACAGGAAAAAGACTCTCAATTATTGAAAGTACTATAATCTGTGAAAGCATAAGTCCACACAGCGCAATATTCTTTGTATTCATAAAAGTCTCCTGAATATTTTTTTAAAGGTATAGTCAATCAACTTGAAAATGAGTAAAAGAAGGCGGGCTGAAAATTATTTTTGCAGGGCGGCGGAAGGAGAGCGCAGCCGAAAGCCTGCGCTGACTGACTAAACATAAGCAAAAAGGATTTCTGACCGCCGACCTTGTTTATATTTAAGTTGATTGACTATACATCCGTAAGCATAGAATATATGCCCGCAAATGAAATATTTATGTTACGTTATCGCGTCAGGACTGTTTGTATTTTTATCTGACGAAATGATATGAATTGACGCTGAATTAGGAAGGCAGACGGCAATTTTCTCGATTGTGTCTGCTCCTATAAAGCCGGTATTTACACATATTTTGTCAGGACAATCCGACTCAAGAAATCTTATTTTTTTGTCTTTTATCTCAAATTTTACGTCAGGAAGCTCGTCGATTGTGAAAATTCTGTCTTCATTAAGTGAGACTGTTTTTATGGTTTGTCCGTTTATTAAGATTTCCGCGGATACATCATCAGTCATATTTTTGCCATATATATAAAATATAATATACAATATTATGGCAAGCAGTATTAGTACGGCGATTATTATAAAATCCATTCGTTTTAATCCCAACATTATTCTTCACCTTCTGAAAAATAGTAATCTATGAGTTTTTCAGCGAGTTGTTTTCTCATATTTGCCTGATTTATAAGAAGCAATATTATTGAACAAACGGCTGTTTTATCATTGGGGCATTTGTCCGCTATTTTTGAAATCTGCTCAGATATTTCTGTGTTGAACGCCGCATAATCTCTTTTTTGAATTTCTAAAAAATTTTCATATAACAATTCTATTGAATTTTTTGAATTTTCAAAAATTTTATTTATATCATTTATTGAAATAAGTGATTTTAAATGATATATAATAATCAGGGAAAGTATGTGATTTTTTGAGTATTTCTTTTTTAACGGCGGTTCGATAAGTTCTGATTTTGTATAATTGTTTATCATTGTTTTTTTAATAATATTATCATTTTATTTTCTTTTTGTTGATTTTATCTTATCTTAAAAAATATTT
The DNA here is from genome assembly GCA_964384005.1 of uncultured Lachnospiraceae bacterium. Lineage (GTDB taxonomy): Bacteria > Bacillota > Clostridia > Lachnospirales > CAG-274 > MGBC114079. The sequence goes on from CAYLJL010000148.1 coordinate 5,056, forward strand.
GT
>CAYLJL010000149.1:0-5051 GCA_964384005.1 uncultured Lachnospiraceae bacterium
TTTTTTTAATTCAACCTTAATTTTTTCAATAAGTTTAAATTCCAGAAGAATTTTTTCCGCCAGCTTTTCGGCAGCCGTCTCAATAAGCTTAAAAAGATTTTGTTCGATAAAATTTTTAGCCATATCCGAAATTTTTCCATAATCAACAGAAAAATCAAGATTATCTGATTTTCCCGCTTTTCTTGTATCAAGGTAAAGTTCAAGAGAAATAAGAAATTTCTGTCCTAAAGCATTTTCTTCTTTAAAAACGCCGTGATAGGCAAATACCTCGATATTTTCAATTTTTATAATATCCATTTATATAACCTCCGAATCAGCACATACTAAAAATTTTCCAGAACAAAAACTCCATTCAAAACCTTTGACATTACAGCGAATTGCTCTAATCGGCTTTTCCCAGCAATTTTTCCGTCATTGTAATAATCCTTTTATTTTCCTTTACATCATGAACCCTTACAAAAGAACACCCTTTTATAACTCCAAAAACAGTTGTAGCCAAAGTTCCCTCTATTCTTTCATCTACAGGCAAATCAAGAGTAATTCCGACAACAGATTTTCTCGAGGCAGCCAAAAGTACAGGAAACCCCAAATCTCTGAGTTTTTCAACTTTGTTAATAATTTCAATATTATTTTCATAGGTTTTTCCAAAGCCCACACCCGGGTCAACAATAATTTTATCTCTCGGGATACCCGCGTCCAAAGCAATTTTGATAGATTCTTTTAAATCCGACAAAACCTCCTCCATAAAATTTACATATTTTGTATTATCACGATTGTGCATAAGACAACAGGCTGCATCAAATTTTTGGGTAACCGCCGCTATTTTCTCATCACGTTTAAAACCCCAGATATCGTTTATAATGTCTGCCCCAGCCTCTAACGCCGCTTTTGCGACATTACTTTTATATGTATCCACAGAAACAGGAATGTCAAAATTTTTTTTAATATTCTCAATAACAGGAATAACCCTTGAAATTTCCTCTTTCTCTGTAATAATGGTATATCCCGGTCGGGTAGACTCTCCGCCCACATCAATTATGTCAGCGCCCTCGTTAATCATTTTTTCAGTTTGTCTCAAAGCGCTTTTTAAATTATCAAAACGACCTCCATCAGAAAAAGAATCCGGGGTAACATTTAAGATTCCCATAATATAAGTTTTTTTACCAATATTAAATTCTCTGTTGCCTATTCTCATAGTTTTTCCTCTTTTCTCCTGTTAGCAGGAAATTTTAAAAAATCCATGCGCGTCTATTTTAAAATACCATCTATAGCGAAACAATAAAAGAATGAACAGGCAAATTTTAGTAAAGCCTGATATTTTAAGGAATTTTTCTATTACGTTGCTCTAAAAATCAATCTCAAAATTTTTTTTATCAACGCTCCAATAACATTCATTCTCCGCCCCGCAGGAAAAACATTTCCTTGACAGTTTGTCACCTTTATATAAAAGACCTCCAAGTGAAATATTATCTTTTTCTTTTCTGTGGTATAAAATAGCATCAACTATAATTTTCTTTTCCGATTCGGAAAAACCGCAGTTATCAAGTATTTCACCTGCGATAGCCGCGCCCGCCTTGTTGTGGGGAATATTATTTTTATATTCCTCATACCGTCCGATATCATGAAGGAACGCCGCCGCGTAAATGATTTCCTTATCAAATCCATAGCCTTTCTCAAGATTTATTATATAACAAATTCTTGCGGTATCAAAAAGATGGTCTATTCCATGGAGACAATAAATTCTTGTTTTCTCAGCGCTTTTAATATTCTCAAGAACATTAATAAAAATCCTGTTTTTTAAAATAGCGTTGACCCTTTTCATAAAAACCTCACTTTATAATGGTAAAATGGATATTCATATTTTATTTTTGCTCAATACTAACAATATAATTTACCGTTTTGTAATAAATTCTTTATATTTTAATAAGATTAAAAAAAGTATTTTTCAAATCCTGATTTTTTTCAAACTCACCTCTGCAAGCGAAAGTAAAAGTTTTTGTTCCGGGTTTTTTTACTCCCCTCATAGTCATACAAGTGTGCTCAGCCTCAATAGCTACAATTACCCCTAATGGTTTTAAATCTTTCATAATCTCGTCGGCAATCTCATAAGTGAGCTTTTCCTGAATCTGTGGTCTTTTAGCGAAAACATCAACGGTTCTCGCAAGCTTGCTTATTCCCACAACCTTACCGTCGGGAATATAAGCGATATGAGCCCTTCCATAAAAAGGCATAAGATGATGTTCACACATAGAATATAAAATAATATCTTTTTCGATAACCATTTCATTACCGTCGGCAATAAAAGTTTTAAGCAAATGCTCTTTAGCATTCTGAGTAAGACCTGAAAAAACCTCCTCATACATTCTGGCGACTCTCTCAGGCGTTTCAATAAGTCCTTCCCTTGAGCAATCCTCGCCTATTCCCTCAATAATCAATTTTACACCAGCTTCAATTTTTTCTAAATCCATTTATATAATCTCCTTAATCTGAATAAATTCTTATAAGTTCACCCATATATGAAAGAGAACCAAAGGCAATAACAACCCCGTCCTTACCGGCCGCCAAAATACTTCTTGAAACAGCTTCCTCAATATCAGAAACGCAAAATACATTTTTATTGTATTTCAGAAATTCTTCCGCGAAAATTTCAGCGTCAAGACCTCTCGGAGTTTTCAGGGTAAACACAAAAATTTCATCAGCTAAATCTGCTGTAAGTTCCGCAATTTTTTTATAATCCTTATCTTTAAAAACTGCCGCGATAAACACAATTTTTTTACTTTTAAAATACATCTGTATATTTTCTCTCAGTCTGTTCGCCGCATCGGAATTATGAGCGCCGTCGGCGACAAAAACCGGATTTTTCCCCAAAATCTGAAATCTTCCCTGCCATACTGTATTCAAGAGGCCATCATATATGTTTTTTTCTTTTATATTATAACCTTTTTTTATTAATAACTCAACGACCTCAATAGCTAAAGAAGCGTTTTCTGTCTGAAAATTTCCAAGAAGTCTGATTTTAATATTCAAATAATTCTTATAGTTAAAGTTTTGATAATAATCATTAAATCCGTTATAAAAAATATCTTCTTTTAAAACCTTTATAAGATTTGACTTTTTTTTCAAACAGTTTTCCTCAATAATAGACATAACTTTGTTATTTTGGAAAATAGAAACAACAGGAGAACCATTTTTAATTATACCGCATTTTTCTAAAGCTATTTCCGAAAGAGAATTACCAAGAAAATCAGTATGGTCAATACTTATCGATGTTATAACGGCGCATAGATTTTCTTTTATAATATTGGTTGCGTCAAGTCTGCCCCCAAGCCCTGTTTCAAGCAGAACAAAATCACATTTTTCCTCATAAAAATACAAAAAGGCCGCCGCTGTTTCTATCTCAAAAGAAGTAGGATGACATTTTCCCTGAGAAACTATTTTCTCAACAGCATTCTTCACTTTATCGCATATATGACAAAACTTATATTTTTCAATAAACTTACCATTAATTTGAAATCTTTCGGTATACTCAAATATTGTCGGAGAAACATACCTCCCCGCTTTAAATCCCGCGAATTTTAAAATTTCACTAATAAACGCACCAACCGAGCCTTTTCCGTTAGTTCCTGCTATATGAATTATTTTAAGCTTGTCCTGAACATTTCCAAGTTCCGCCATCAGATTAAACATATTACCAAGTCCAAGCGAGCTGCCATACTTTTCCGTATTATGTATAAAAAACATAGCTTCGTCATAAGTCATAAAAACACTCCCTGAATTAAATACCTGTTATTTCAAACACCATATTTTGTTTTCCTCTAAAAATTTTACAAATTACTATATTTACAATAATACACCAATTACATAAACAATGCAAATTTTTTTAAAGTATGTTTACATAAATGGGGTTTTATGGTATCATGTATATCAAATAAAACTATAGCAATCCGCAAAATTTTCAGAGCAAAACAACAAAATAATTGTTGAACATATCAGTTTTTTATGATTTGCCGACTGCATTATTTTATTGTTTTGCCATATCCCCTGTTTGTTTTTTATTATTTTGCTATAAATCCGTATTTTCTTAATAGCATTTTAATCAGGCTTAACTTCCTTAGTAGCGGCTAAAGTAAAATAATAAATATTTCTTGCGCCGCTATTTTTAATAAGTTTTAAACACTCATATATAGTTGTACCTGTCGTATAAATATCGTCAATAATAAGAACATCTTTTCCAAAAAACTTTTCTGGTTTAACTACTTCAAAAGCGCCCTCAATATTTTTGGCTCTTTCTTCTTTTCCGAGACCAAACTGAGGTTTTGTATTCTTGACTCTTATTAAGGCGTCCGAAATCATAGAAACCCGCAAAATTTTAGAAATTTCCCTCGCCATAATTTCGGCTTGGTTAAATCCTCTTTTCTTCTCTCTTTTCCAATGTATGGGAACAGGAATAATACAATCGCAGGAAAATAAATTTTGCTTCAGTAAAAATTCACCCATTTTTATTCCCATAACCTTTGCGTAATATCCGAAGTCATCATATTTGAATTTATGGATAATCTTTCTGATAGGCTCGTTATATAAAAACATAGAAAAACCATTATTGCTTTCAAAATCATATCTGCAAATATCATCATTAAATATGTAAAAATCCTTAATACACTCCCTGCAAATACCAAAGTCACAGGCTTCCGAAATAATTTTATGGCAAACGATACATTTATCAGGATAGATAATTTTTAAAATACTCTCAACAATACTGCATATTGCGTTTTTAATAAATTTCAAAAAAATAAATATCCACCTCCATTTATATATAATAAACACTGTACAGATTAGATTAGATACAATCAATCAGGAAACTCCCTTTAATCTTTTGCCCGCCCGCGCAGATAAAAAACAAAACCTTGTCAAAGCAAAGCTTCAACAAGGTTTCATTTTTATACTAACTCAATAATAACTTCTTCAGCGCCGTCACCGCGTCTTGCTCCAAGCTTGATTATGCGTGTATACCCACCGTTTCTGTCAGTATATTTAGGCGCAATTTCCTCAAA
>CAYLJL010000150.1:0-5011 GCA_964384005.1 uncultured Lachnospiraceae bacterium
TATTCTTCAAAAAATTCATATTTTTTTATAATTTTAACTTTTTCGACAGTCTGAATGGGGTAAGCAAAGCTTACCCCATTTTTGCATAGGTGGCAGAAGGATAAAAAAGAACAACCTTCTACTTGATTATAAAAGAAAATTAACAGTTATAATATCAAACTTTAAACTGCGTGATATTTTCGTTAAAGGTTTCAATCTGACTTGCGAGTTCTTCTGAGGTCGCTGCCGTTTCTTCAGAAGTAGCGCTGATATTGTTTACAACGTCGTTGATTTTGCTTGTCTCAATTTGCATTCTTTCGGAAAGGTCGTTTTGTTCACCGCTTATTTTAAGAACGTCGTCTATAATTATATCAATTTTTGTTGTTTCGGAAAGAATGTTTGTCAAAAGTGAAATGGTGTTATTAACTACGATTACGCCTTCCTCAACTCTTGTCAAGGTTTCCTGAATAAGATTTCCGGCGTCGCGCGCGGAAGCTTTACTCTTTCCGGCAAGATTTCTTACTTCGTCCGCAACAACGGCGAAGCCTTTGCCGTGAGAGCCCGCCCGTACAGCTTCAATAGCCGCGTTCAGCGCAAGAAGGTTTGTCTGGAAGGCAATATCGTCAATTACAGCGTTAATATTATTAATTGCCGTACTCGCAGAAGCGATGTTTGTAATTGCCGTATTAAGGTCTGTGAGAAGCTGATTTCCGTTTTTAATATCCTCTGTAACGGCGTTGCTGTATTCTTTCGCGTTTGTCGCCGCCTTAAAGTTTTCAGAAGATTTCTCACTTACATTTTCAGAAAGTTCTAACAATATTCTGACAGCGTCTGCCTGCTGGGTCGCACCGATAGCAAGACCCGTACTTGAATCAGCCATATCCTTTGAACCTGCTTGAATTTGCTCGGACGCGGAAATCATACTGCTTAAAAGTTCTTTGAAATTCTTTGTAACGTTCTTAATATTTGTACCTATCTGACTGAAGTCGCCTTTGTATTCTATACTGCTTGCTACGGTAAGGTCACGGCGGGCAAGAGCGTTTAACACGGTATTTATGTCCGAAATATACAATTCAAGAGTCTGCGCTACAGAATTAATTGTGTTTGCGATTTCTTTATATGCACCCTCAAAATTATTGTCTATACGATAGCTTAAATTAGCCTGTGAAAGCATATTAAGTCCATCAATAGTCGTGTTTATAGGTTCATAAACAGATTTTACAAGGTTATTCAAACCATTTACAATAGTAAGCCAGTCGCCGGTTTTTCCTGTTATGTCTATAGTTGTGCTAAGGTCGCCGCTTCCCATTGCCGTAATAAGGGAGTTTATGTCGACTATTACGTTTTTAAAGTTTTGCTGACAGATGGCGAGTTCTTCGTTTATTATCGCGTGCTCGCCCTGAAATTGCTTAGGCTCAAAATCAAAGTTTCCGTTTGCGTATTCTCCCACGGCTTTGAGTATCTCATCAAACATATCCGCACTGTTTGACACAAGGTTATTGATTTTTTTAGCGACTTCAAGAAAACTTCCCTCAAGAACAGAGTTCTCAAGAGGTATTTTTCTGTTGTTTCCGTTTAAAAAGTCAACGCATACATTATCTACCTCATCAACTATATTTGTTACTGAGGAGGTAAGATTCTGGAAAGAATCAGTAAGCTCTGAAAGTTCTTTTATGCGGGTTTTCGGAACATCCAGATTTTCCAGCTGACCACGTCCGATTTTTTTCGCGTATCCGGATATCTTTTTGATTGGCTCCGCGATATTCTTCGGCAGAAAATAACAAAGGGAAACGACTATAAAAAGTATTACTATAACAGCTATAATCGTAAACCAGATGAGCTTATTCGTAAATTCGGAAAGCTCTGTATCTTTTTGCTCAAGAGATTCGGTAACGACGTCGGACATATCCTGTAGAGTGGTAATAATTATTGTGGGGTCCATTCCCGACTCTTTAAAGGTAGACAAAAGGTCACTTAAAATTTTAACGTCTTCCGAGTTACTATCTTCATAAGTTGCTATGTATTCTTTTATTGACATTATAAGCCGGAGCTGTTCAAAGCTTATGTCATAGTTAAGCTGTTTTCTGTATTTAATGCTTGTTGAAGCTGACTCCATTGTATTTACCATACGATATTTATTGGTTGATTCAGCAAGCAAGTTTTCATATTCCGATTTTGTATAACTGAGAGAAATTGTGGAGAAAACAATTATTATTGTCATTATTACAACGACCAAAGCCATAAACGAGGATATAATTACCTGTATTTTGTTGAACATCTTTTATTCCTCCTTACTTCCTTCTTCTAAATTTTCGCCTTCTGAATTCAAATCGTTAAGCACCCTTTGTACAAGCTTAGAGGCGCGGACGTCATACTCTTTCAATCCCTCGTCGATAGTCATATCCGTCGTTACGACAGACTCGATTACCTCGCGGCGGATTACGTCAACTTCAGAGAATAAATCACCGGTTTCTTTTGACGCTATAGGTATAGGCGCAAGTTTAGAATTTTCATAGAACATTTCCAATCCCGCCTTAATCTGGGGGTCTTTTGGCATAGGGTCGGTAAAATTATTTATGGAAAGATCCGTTTTTAAATAAATGGCGTCAACCTCATGATTTTCTATACGCTCTGTTTCCGTGTCCGAAATCCATCTCCAATGATAATTTTCTATACCGTTGGTAAAGAGCATCTGTCCTTCACCTCCGTCGTGAGAAAACTCAATTAAATATTTGAATACACCTTCCGGCGACTTTGAATTCTTGGAAATTATCATGGCAAGAGGCGGTCTCTCAAGGTATTCAACTCCATCTAAAGGTTTAAGCGCGACAATATCGGCGGTGGGGTCCGAATTTTTTACGTTATCCCTTAAAGTGTTTCCCCATGTACCGGCCCAATAGTTAAAGCATCCCACGACGCCTGAATAAAATTTATTCCGGCAGTCGGAGGTTTTGTTTTTTACAATATCGGGGTCTAAAAGTCCGTCGGCATACGCTTGTTTCATTCTTGTTAAAGTTTCTTTCATTTCAGGCTCCGTCATACCGTCGACATATTTTCCGTCTTTTAAATAAAAGTCAGGAGAGGCATCCTGATAAAATTCCCTTAAATAAAGACTATAAGGAGCTTCGGAATTTACAAGTCCCGCCGCCGTTAAAGGAATTATGTCATCGCCCAATGTTTTGAACTGTTTAAGCATTTCATGAAATTCATCATAGGTTTTCGGCTCGGGGATATTAAGCTTGTCAAGCCAGTCTTTTCTTACATATGTAACAGTCCCGTTTCCGGCGTTGAGAGGAAATCCGTAAAGGCGGCCGTTTATTTTAAGCGAATCAACATAATCCTCCTCCGTAATGTCTTTTATTGACGAGTTTTCCCAGGCATCAGTCATATCCCAAAGGAGATTGTACGCCGCGTAATTTGGATAAAAAAGGCTTCCTGTTTCAAATAAATCAACGGAATCGTCTGTCGCGAGCATAATATTCAATCTCTCATAGTAGGTAGCAGTGTCGGGAATTTCAACATTTAATTTTATACCGGTTAATTTCTCATATTCTTCACAAAATAATCTTACGCCTTCTTCATTGTTCTCCCAAGGCATAAATGTATTTGTAATCATAGATATCTGTTCCGGTTTTTCAATATCCTGAGTCTGACCCTGTTCGTCGGAAGCCTGCGAGGCATCATTTTCATTATTTCCGCACGCCGAGAGCAAACTCATTGATAAAACAAGAAGAATTGCAATTTTCCTTTTCATTATTTATTTCACGCTCCTTTTTTATTTGTTGATAAGTAATCTGTGTTTTATATGGGCGGCGATTAAATATCCCTCTCTCAGCACTGATGGCGGCCGTTTTGAGCGATATATGCAAATATTTCTTTAAGCGCCGTCCGCCGAGGGCTTTTATACATCCTGAAAGTTTAAGTTATACAAAAAGTATGCGTTATTTGACGCTTATTTGTATTATGGAAACTTAAAAATTTTTCTTTTTGTATTGCGGTTACGGAAAATATAAAAGCAAGTAAAGTATAATCGTCAATAAAACACACATTTACAATAAACCATTATAATTATTATACAATATACATTAATAAAATACAATACATTATTTGAATTTTATTAAATATGACAGATATATTTTTATAAAGATTTTTATTTTTGCAGCAATTCCGGCAAAAGACTTCTTTCGAAACTTCATGCAAACAGAGACAACGCCTCAAAAAAATATTTCCTTTAATGTTTCCTAACGCTTCCGGCGAACTTGTTTATTTTTTAAGCTGATTGGCCTAAACTTTTACGCGAAACTACGTTTCGATGTTACAAAAATTGATTTGCGTGGACTTTAAGAATTTTATATTGACAAAAAGGTATTTTTTATTATAAATTAAGCTTATGGAGTTTATAGCAATTAATTTATATTAAAATTGTTTATTAATATCTTCGGAGGTGTTATTTTTATGCGATTAAGAAAAATTTTTGCCGTTATTGCCGCGGTTGTTTTTATTGTCGGCTGTGCCGATGAAAAAGGCGAGATAATATACAATGAAAATGATGTGTCGGTTTATTTGCAGAGTGATGATAGTCAGAAACTTTACAGGAACAACAATGAAAATTTCAAAATTGCTTGTTTTGACAACTGGGACGTTAAAGTAAACGATGGGGAATATCTTGTAAAATTTGTTCTTGAGACAGACGAGGGCGCCGTCTGGCTGGGAGTAAGAAAAGAATTGCTTGAAGACAATGAAAAAGATATAGCGGTTTTAAAGGATAAATATACGGACGAGCTGAAAAACGGAATTGTAAAAAGCGCGGATGTAACTGTCGGAGGCAAAAAGGGAAAATGGATTAAAGTTGAATCCATTGAGGGTTCGGGAATAGGTCTTAAAAATAAGGAAACAGGCGAAGACGTTGCCATTGACCAGGAAAATCTTGTTACAAATGACGAAAACTCCTTCAGGGAGGATTTAATCTTTATTCTTGACGATGACTATTCTTATGTATTTTTATATCATGCCGATAACCTGAGTCTTTATA
>CAYLJL010000151.1:0-2162 GCA_964384005.1 uncultured Lachnospiraceae bacterium
CTGCCCACACCCGCAAGCCTTTAAAAAGGCTTGACCTAAACTTTATTTCGGCTACGCCGCAAAAATTGATTTCCGTGTAATTATTCAGAGCGAAACAATAAAAGCGCCAACAAGCCGATTTTAATAAAATCTGATATATCAAAAAAGTTTTTATTGTTTCGCTCTGAAGATTTTCCAGATTGCTTTAAGTATAAAATCATAAATAGAGAAATGCCGATGTAAAGTAAACTGATTACAGTGAAACAATGTAAAATGTTTTCTGAAAAAATATTTTCTTGGAATACCGGCGTTTTCTTTGACCTTTGACTTGAATATTTAAAAAAATTCATAAGGTTTTGTTCTGAACAGGATTTTTTAAAATTGGTTCAGGGCAAGGCTTTAAGTCAATTTACGGATAAATTGACGATGAATTTTCAAGTCGGCGGTATGATGTTACAAACCATAAATTTTAGAAGTTTAACTAATAAAAGGGGGTCTATTAAAATGGATTTTGATAGTCTTAAAATTTCAGGAAATGACATTGAAAAAACCAATTATGCCGTGACAGATTATTCTAATATGTCACAAAAACTGGAAACTAAAATCGCCGATGAAAAGGTGAAGGTGAACAACACCTCATCGGCAAAGGCCGGTGACAATAACCAAAAGAAAACAAAAAACATTGTAAATGACGAGGAAACTGCTTCTAACTACAAAGGCAGCTATTCTTTTGAGGAACTTGAAAGCGCTATTAAAATCGCTAACGAAAAACTCAAGGAAACCTCAAGACAATTTTCTTATTCTATTCATGACGCGACTAAACAGATTATGATAAAAATCACAGATTCAGACGGTCAGGTTATTAAGGAAATTCCTTCCGAGGAGAGTCTTGATTTTTACGCTAAGCTTCAAGAACTTTCCGGTATTTTACTTGATAAAAAAAGATAAATATTATTGAATAAAGGAGGTTGTTATGTCAATTAATAACCCTTATGATAAATACCGAATGAACGCTATTAATACCGCTACGCCGGAAGAACTCACTCTTATGCTTTATAACGGGGCTTTGAAGTTCTGCAATCAGGCAAAAGCGGCTTTTGAGGAAAAGGATTATATTAAAGCTAATAAGCTTGTTCAAAGAGTAGAGGATATAATTCGTGAGTTTCAGATTACCCTTAACCGAAAATATGAGATTTCGGAGCAGCTTGATATGATGTATGATTATATTTACAGATGCCTTGTAAACGCCAATATTAAAAAAAGTACCGAACTTCTTGACGAAGCTACAGGTCTTATAAGAACTATGCGGGATACATGGAAAGAGGCTATGAAAATCGCGAAAAAAGATTGATTTGTTCCTATTATGGCAAAACAGTAAAAGAATACGGTAAAGTCTTAATAAGACTTTATATATCAAGAAAATTATTTTATTGTTTCGCACTTAAAATTTATGAGTTACTATAAAATATTCAGAGGTTAAAAAGGCACTGGTTTTTGTCAGTGCTTTTTTTTGTTTATCTCCTTATATTTGTATTATAACGTGAGTTCGATGAAAAATAACAGCGAAACGACAGTTTCGCACAAAAGTTTTTCTACCGCTTTTTCAATAAGCGCCGCAAAGAAACGCGGACGGCGTTAAGCCGGCTTTGGCAAAGCCAAAGCGCTGAACAGCGGACGGAGTTTGGGCAGAGCCTCAAGGTTTTTCTTTTTCAAGTTCTTTGACTATACTTTGTATTTTTTGTACATACTAAAGAAAATACCGTACGATTAAAAAATTTAAGGAGATAATTTTATGAAAAATGATAAAGATTTTAAACCTTTTATTTCCGCTGAAAGAAAAATGCCTGAAATTACTGTCACATCAGTTACTATCGGTATTATTCTCGCTGTGGTATTCAGCGCGGCCAACGCCTATCTCGGTCTGAGAGTGGGTATGACTATTTCCGCTTCCATTCCCGCCGCCGTTATTTCTATGGGTATTATAAGAATTATTTTAAAAAGAAATTCTATTCTGGAAAATAATATTGTTCAGACTATTGGCTCCGCGGGAGAGTCGGTCGCCGCCGGCGCTATTTTTACTTTGCCCGCTTTATTTATGTGGCAGAATGAATGGGGCGGAGAACCTCCATCATTATTAAATATTACAATTATCGCCCTTTGCGGCGGTATTCTGGGAGTTTTAT
>CAYLJL010000151.1:2172-4986 GCA_964384005.1 uncultured Lachnospiraceae bacterium
GCCTTAATCGTACGGGAACACGGAAAACTGCCTTATCCCGAAGGTACTGCCTGTTCAGAGGTGCTTATCGCCGGAGAAAAGGGCGGAAAAGGCGCCGCGGTTGTTTTCTCCGGTCTTGGAATAGCGGCTGTGTACAAATTTTTTACCGACGGCCTTAAATTATTTGTATCTCAAATTCACATTGAACTTAACAACTTTAAGGGCGGCGTCGGTACTGATGTACTCCCCGCTTTACTCGGCGTCGGTTTTATATGCGGTTCGAAAATAGCTTCCTATATATTTGCCGGAGGTGTTCTGGGCTGGCTCGTACTTATGCCCCTTATAAGCGTTTTTTCCGGCGACAATGTCCTTTTTCCCTCAAACGCCCCTGTTTCCTCAATGGATTCTTTTGCTTTGTGGAGTAATTATATAAGATATATCGGCGCGGGAGCCGTCGCTATGGGCGGGATTTTAAGTCTTTTGAAAACATTTCCCTTAATCGTTAAAACTATTTCGCAGACTGTTAAAAGCGTTAAATCCGAAAAAAACAACGAATTGTCTGACAAAAGAACTGAAAAAGATATCTCTATAAAAATTATCGGTATTACTATTTTGCTTCTGATACTTATTATCTGGCTTGTTCCGACAGTTCCCGTTAATTTTACGGGAGCCCTTATTATCGCCGTGTTCTCTTTTTTCTTCGCCGCTGTATCGTCAAGGCTTGTGGGTCTTGTCGGCAGCAGCAATAATCCCGTTTCGGGTATGGCTATCGCTACTTTGCTTATTGCCGCCGTTATATTAAAGGCTACGGGGGTTTTAGGCCGGGAGGGTATGCTCTCCGCTATCGCCATAGGTTCGGTTATATGTATTGTCGGGGCTGTGGCGGGAGATACGTCTCAGGATTTGAAAGCCGGGTTTTTGCTTGGCGCTACTCCTAAAAAACAACAAATCGGCGAATTTATAGGAGTTATCGTTTCCGCTCTCACAATCGGAGGGGTTTTATATCTTCTTAATATGGCGTGGGGCTATGGCTCGGAAGAACTCTCCGCTCCGCAGGCTACTCTTATGAAAATGGTTGTCGAAGGGGTTATGGACGGGAATTTGCCGTGGACTTTCGTTATCGCCGGCGGATTTATCGCTATTGTTGTCGAGGTGCTAAGAATTCCTGTGCTTCCTTTCGCTGTGGGTTTATATCTGCCTATTCATTTAAGCGTCCCCATTATGATAGGCGGTGTTATCAGGTGGATTTTTGAAAAAAACAAAAACGGAAAGGAAAGTATTGAAAAAGGAGTCTTATATTCATCGGGACTTATCGCCGGAGAGGGCCTTATGGGGATTGTTCTCGCGGTGCTTGCCATTATACCTTTTAAAAACGGCGTATTGTCGGACGCTATTGACATTTCATGGGTGTTTGATTTGGGCGGAATAGGCAGTATTGTATTTTTTATCCTCATAATTTTATCTTTTTGGGCGGTTAAAAGAAAAAAGTGACAGACCGCAGGAAACACTGACAAATTAAAAAATAAAAATGATTTTAGCGGGAGCGGCAAAAAAACTGAGCGGAAGTGTAGTTTTTTTAAACCGGCTTGGAGCGTATTTTTTTGTAAAATTATTTTTAAGTTGATTGACTATATTAACGTGAGTTCGATGAAAAATAACAGCGAAACGGAGTTTCGCACAAGAGTTTTTGTCAAACTTTTTTTAAAAAGTTTGCGGAGTTTGAGGCAGAGCCTCAAGGTTTTTACGCTCCCAAAATGCTCTTGGAGTATTAAAAATCGTGGGCTATGCCCACACCGCAAGCCTTTTAGTGCCGCAAAAATTGATTTCCGTGATATTCTTGTAAATTGATTTTACAAACTGTTTTATTTTTGATATAATTGGGAAGAACGCGGGCGGCGAAGCCGGCTTTTGCGCCGCAAAAGCGCTGACAATTATAGTCAATCAACTTATAGCAAAACAACAAATTAATACAGCAAAAAATAAGACCGCGGGCGCTGTCCACACCCGCAGGCTTTCGGCTACGCCTGCCTTCCGCCACCCTGTGAGAATAATTTTCAGCCCGCCTCATTTTTTCCATTTTCAAGTTGATTGACTATAAATAAAATATTTTTTATTGTTTTACGAGATTAGGAGATGTGTTTATTTTGGAAAAAGATACGGATTTTGAAAACGCTTGCAAATTTTTTTTAGGTGACGGAGCCGAGAGAGATACAAAAAAGGCTTTTGAACTTTTTAAATTATGCGCCGACAAGGGAAATATTGAGGCTATGGTCAATCTTGCGGGGCTTTACTATTCTGGAGAGGGAACGGAAAAAAATATTGAAAAGGCGCTGGAAATTCTGACGGAGTGCGCTGAAAAAGGTCACGCCGACGCCGCTTATAATCTCGGGAGTATGTACTTTTTGGGCGACGGGGTTTTAAAAGACGACAAGACCGCCGCAAAGTATATTATGATGAGCGCCAAACAGGGCCATACGGAGGCTCAGTACAATATGGGTATTTTACATATGGAGGGGTTTGGAGTTGAAAAGGATATCGGAAAATCTATAGGCTGGTTTATGAAAGCCGCCGAGAATAATCATATCCCTTCTATCGACAGCCTCGCTAAAATTTATTACGCCGGAATTAATACAGAAAAGAATTATAAAAAAGCCGCCGTATGGTGGGAAAAAGGCGCAAAACTTAACGATTCGGAATGTTTATTTAATCTGGGGGTTATGTATTTTCAGGGTACGGGAGTCGCTCAAAGTCCTGAAAAAACCGCCGAACTCTGGGCAAAAAGCGCTGAGCTGGGAAATGAAAAGGCTATTAAAAATCTGAAGCTTTTAGAAGAAG
>CAYLJL010000152.1:0-1986 GCA_964384005.1 uncultured Lachnospiraceae bacterium
TTTTCTGGTACTCATTTTCGGTGAGATAACTCCGAAAACTTTTGCGTCTCAGAAAACGGAAACCGCCTGCATATTGGTAATCAAACCTATTGCTTTCTGCGTTTTTATATTTACACCTATAGTTGCCGTACTTAATGTTATTACAGGTTTTATATTTAAAATTATGGGCTGTGATTTTGATAAAAAAATACCGATTATTACCGAATCTGAATTTATGACTATGGTAAATGTAGGACATGAGGAAGGCGTTCTTGAAGTTGATGAGAGAGAGATGATTAGCAATGTTATGGGCTTTGGTGACTCTGACGCAAAGGATGTTATGACTCCAAGAACAGCTATTATCGGAGTTGAAATTAATTCGACCTATGATGAGGTTTTTAAGGTTTTTAAAGAGGAGCAGTTTTCAAGGCTTCCTGTTTATAAAGATAATATTGATGATATTGTAGGTATTATTTCTTTTAAAGACTGTATGATTTTTGGTGACGTTAAAAATTTTGATATCAGCGCAATTATGAGAAAGCCTTATTTTACTTATGAGGCAAAATCATGCAGTGAGCTTTTTTCTGTTATGAGAACGAAAAGTCTTTCTATGGCGGTTATACTTGATGAGTATGGCGGAACATCGGGAATTGTTACTTTAGAGGATTTGCTTGAGGAAATTGTTGGGGAGATATCCGACGAGTATGACGATGAAACAGAGGAAATTAAAGTTATTAGAGACAATGAATATATTGTCGAGGGAAGCACAAAAATTTCTGATGTGAATGATATGATTGGCACTAACTTTGAATCGGAGGACTTTGATTCAATCGGTGGTTATGTTGTAGGCGTTATAGGAAGATTCCCAGAAAAAGGAGAGACTATTGAGGAAAATGATATTAAATTTATAATAGAGGAAACAGACAGAAACAGAATTGAGAAAATTAGAATTTTAATATAAATAATTATAAAAACAGGTTTTCATTAGTTTTGAAAATCTGTTTTTTTATGTGTGAAACGCCGAAAGAAGATTTTTTAAGTAAGATTTACCGGCGCTTTCACAGATGTACGTATATTTATTTGACATTTTTTTGAGATGTATGTATAATATATATTAAGAAGTAATTATAATTTAAAGTTTTTTGTGCAAAAATTTATATTTTAGCGGAAATATAAGGAATTTAACAACTTTATATTTATGAAATTTTTATAAAATTTAATTATTTTTTATATCAGACTTTATAAAGAGGGTGTTTTAATGGGTACTCCTAAATATGCTATCGTACAGGAATGGATAAAAAGCGAAATAAATAAGGGAACTTATAAAAATGGTGAAAAAATGCTTTCCGAAAATGAGCTTATGGAGAAATTTAATTTCAGCCGTCAGACAATCAGACTTGCCATAAGCAATCTTGAAAATCAGGGTTATCTTGAAAAGATTAAAGGAAGCGGTACTTACGTACGCATAAAGGGCGGCGGGTCGAACAGAGAAACAAGAAATATAGGTGTTATAATAACTTATTTGGATGAATACATATTCCCTGAAATTATTAAAGGTATTGAGAACGTTTTATCTGAAAATAATTACAACATTACTTTGGGTATAACCTATAATAAGGTTGAGAAAGAAACCTCTATTTTAAACTCTCTTATTAACAAAAAAGTTGACGGAATAATAGTTGAGGGCACAAAGTCAGCTATTCCTAATCCGAACAAGGAAATTTATGCCCAGTTTAAAAAGAATATTCCTTGTGTTTTTATAAATGGAAATTATCCGGGTCTTGATATACCACTTTGTTCTATGAATGATGTTGAGGGGGGATATATGGCCGCAAATTATCTTATTGAAAGAGGCCACAAGAAAATCGGCGCCGCTTTTAAATCGGATGATATACCAGGCCACAGAAGATATGAGGGTTTTATGAAGGCTGTGCATAAAAGTAATATTACGATTGATGAGAAAAATATTTTATGGTATACAACAGAAGATTTGGAATATTTATTCAA
>CAYLJL010000152.1:1996-4963 GCA_964384005.1 uncultured Lachnospiraceae bacterium
ATAATACTTTCCATCGATCTCACACACCCGGGGATCGTACCGGTACTCCCGATGGAATATTTATTCAAAGGAGACGCGGATTCAATTTTATTAAAACGATTTGAATGCTGTACAGGTATAGTTTGCTATAACGACCAGATGGCTCTTAACGTTATCAGATTTCTTGAAAGAAATAATATAAAGCCTTTTGATGATGTTTCTATAATAGGTTTCGATAACTCAACTCTTTCAAAATTTCTTGACCTTACAAGTATAGACCATATGAAATATGACCTTGGTGCTTTGGCGGCAGAGGTTCTTATTAAACAAATAAAAACAGGAGAAAAAACAGGCGCAAAAATAAAAACTGAAATTATAGAAAGAGCGTCGGTTAAAGATATAAGGAAAATTTGAGAAAATACCAAATAATTCATAAATAAAAATAATTTTTTTATTACAGCGTGTCAATAAAGTCGCCGCGCTTGCAGGAAATACAGGCATTTATTTTTAATTTTTTATAAAAGGAGTTTTTATTATGGGTAAATATACTATTGGTGTTGATTTTGGTTCTTTATCAGGCAGAGCTGTTTTAGCAGACGTGGAAAACGGTGAAGAAATTTTTACTTCTACATACGATTATCCTCATAAGGTTATGTCAAAAGAACTTCCGGACGGTACTCCCTTAGGAAATGATTGGGCTTTACAGCATCCACAGGATTATCTTGACGTATTTAATATTACTATACACGATATATTAAAAAATGTTTCTCCTGACGATATTATAGGCATAGGCATAGATTTTACGGCGTGTACTGTGCTTCCTGTTAAAGCTGACGGAACACCCTTATGTTTTTTGGATAAATATAAATCAGAGCCTCATTCTTATGTTAAATTGTGGAAACATCACGCCGCTCAGGATAAAGCCAATATGATTAATGAACTCGCGGAAAAAAGAAGCGAGAAATGGCTTTCTCGTTATGGAGGAAAAATCTCATCGGAATGGCTGTTTCCTAAGTTGCTGCAGATTGCGGAGGAAGCGCCGGAGGTTTACGATGATACGGATTATTTTGTTGAGGCTGCAGATTGGGTTATATGGCAGCTTACGGGGAAATTTATAAGAAATAACTGTACTGCGGGCTATAAAGCTATATGGAGTAAAAAAGACGGCTTCCCTTCAAATGATTTTTTTAAGGAGTTGTCGCCTGAATTTGACAATGTTATTGAAACAAAACTATCGGGTGAAATTGTTTCTATCGGGAAAAGAGCCGGTTTTATTACAGAAAAAGCGGCGGAACTTACAGGACTTAAAGAGGGTACTTCTGTGGCTGTCGCCAACGTTGACGCGCACGTTACCGTCCCCGCTGTTAAGATAAGTACACCCGGAAAAATTCTCGCGATTATGGGAACATCAACCTGTCACATTCTTTTGGGAGACTCGGAAAAAATTGTCCCCGGAATGTGCGGCGTTGTAGAGGACGGCGTTATTGAGGGATTTTATGGCTATGAGGCCGGACAAAGCTGTGTAGGTGACCATTTTGCCTGGTTTGTGAATAATTGCGTTCCTGAAGAATATTTTAAGGAGGCAGAGAAGCAAAATATGGACATACACCAATATCTTACGGTGAAGATGAATGAATATAAGGCGGGAGAAACAGGTCTTGTCGCTTTGGACTGGTGGAATGGAAACAGGTCTGTTTTAGTTGACGTTGACCTTACCGGTCTTATTGTCGGTATGACTTTACATACAAAGCCGGAGGAAATTTACAGGGCTTTAATTGAGGCGACCGCTTATGGAACACGAAAGATAGTAGAGACTTTTAATGAAAACGGTGTTCCGGTTAATGAGTTTTACGCGGCGGGAGGAATCGCCGAAAAAAATTCTGTCGCTATGCAGATTTATTCGGATGTTCTTAACCTGCCTGTTAAAATTTCGGGTTCAAGTCAGGGTCCGGCTCTTGGCTCCGCGATATTTGCCGCTGTAGCGGCAGGAAGTGAAAACGGCGGATATGACAATATTTCAGAGGCTTCAGAGGTTATGGGAAAGCTTAAAGATGTTATCTATACGCCTATTGAGGAAAATGTTGAGATTTATAATAAAATCTACAAAGAGTATTGTATTTTGCACGATTTCTTTGGAAAAGAAAACGACTTAATGAAAAGAATGAAAAAAATTAAAAATGATGTAAGCAAAATGTAAACAGAGTTGATAATAAAGAAATTGTTGAGGTGTTTTTATGCTTGAGAAATTAAAAAAAGAAGTTTGTGAGGCGAATTTACTTTTGCCCAAATATAACCTTGTTGTATTTACGTGGGGAAATGTCAGCGCTTTTGATGAAGAACGGGGATATGTTGTTATAAAACCGTCGGGGGTGGAGTATGATAAAATGACTCCTGATGATATGGTGGTTCTTGACCTTACGGGAAAAATAATAGAGGGAAGTCTAAATCCATCGTCGGATACTCCCACCCATATTGAGCTTTATAAAAAATTTAAAGGCATCGGCGGAATTGTGCATACTCATTCAAATTGGGCCACAGTTTTTGCTCAGGCGGGAGAATCAATTAAACCTTACGGTACAACTCACGGCGATTATTTTTATGGAGATATTCCTTGTACAAGAGATATGACCGATGAAGAAATAAAAGGAGAATATGAACTTAATACAGGACGGGTCATTGTGGAAACCTTCGAAAAAAATGACATAAACCCTGAGGAGGTTCCGGCTGTTCTTGTAAAAAATCACGCTCCTTTTACATGGGGGAAAACTCCTTTTGACGCGGTTCATAATTCGGTTGTCCTTGAAAATCTGGCTATGATGGCATATAATACAAAAGCGCTTACGGGGGGAGCAGTGAAACCTATGGGCAAGGCTCTCCTTGATAAACACTATTTAAGAAAACACGGAAAAAATTCTTATTACGGTCAAAAAAATATAGTCAATTAACTTGAAAAGTGACAAAAAGAAGGCGAGATAAAAATTATTTTCG
>CAYLJL010000153.1:0-4924 GCA_964384005.1 uncultured Lachnospiraceae bacterium
TTAATTTTTACAGGAATACTCAAAAGCGGTATTTCAAAAAAATTAAGTAAAGTATAACGGAAAAAGGTCTGTCAAGCGGCATTGAGGAGGTTATTAAACAGGTCTATTATACCGCTTACAGCTTATAAAGTTTTGTGAAGTCTGTATAGCGGACAAAAAACACCGCATTTATACTATACTTCTTTCGAAACTTCATATTGCTAAAAATTAAACGATGTTTAGTATTATATGGTATTTCACTTAATCTTTATATAGAAAAAGGCTGCGCAAAAGACAGCCTTTTTATTATTCCAAATAGTCTTTAAGTTTTTTGCTTCTGCTTGGGTGCCTTAATTTTCTCAAAGCTTTCGCTTCAATTTGTCTTATTCTCTCTCTTGTAACCTGAAATTCCTTTCCGACTTCCTCAAGGGTTCTTGCTCTGCCGTCGTCAAGGCCAAATCTCAGCCTTAAAACCTTTTCTTCTCTCTCTGTCAGAGTATCAAGAACATTAATAAGCTGTTCTTTAAGGAGGGTATAAGCGGCGGCGTCGGCGGGCGCCGGAATATCCTCGTCCGGAATAAAATCACCCAAATGACTATCCTCCTCCTCGCCTATAGGAGTTTCAAGAGAAACAGGTTCCTGAGCGATTTTTCTGATTTCTCTTACCTTATCAACAGGCATCTGCATTTCCTTTGCAAGTTCCTCGTCGGTAGGTTCTCTGCCATATTCCTGTAAAAGCTGACGTGAAACTCTGATAAGTTTATTAATGGTTTCAACCATATGAACAGGTATTCTTATAGTACGGGCCTGGTCTGCGATAGCCCTGGTAATAGCCTGCCTTATCCACCAAGTAGCATAAGTACTGAATTTATAGCCTTTTCTGTAATCAAATTTTTCAACAGCTTTAATAAGTCCCAGATTTCCCTCCTGAATAAGGTCAAGAAAAAGCATTCCCCGACCTACATATCTTTTCGCGATACTTACAACAAGACGAAGATTTGCCTCCGCGAGACGTTTTTTAGCGTATTCGTCGCCTTCTTCCATACGTTTGGCAAGTTCTGTTTCCTCGTCCGCGCTCAAAAGAGAAACCTTTCCTATTTCTTTTAAATACATACGAACATGGTCGTCAATATTAATACTTCCATCATTAATAGATAAGTCCAAATCTTTTTCGGAGTCACCCTCAAGCTCTACAACTCCCATAACGTCAATACCCTGACTTTCAAGGTATTCATAGATTTTGTCAATCTGTTCGGAATCAAGCTCAATATCAGACAAGAAATCCATTATTTCTTTATATTCAAGAACGCCTTTTTTCTTTTTACCAAGTGCCAGAAGTTCTTTCAAACGAATGGCAAATACGTTTTCATCGATGGATTTCAAAACAATCCTCCCTTTCTTTTGTTCTTATTCTAACCATCTGAAAGTCTAATATTCAGATTATCAATACTTTTCTTTTCCGTTATAAATTTTTGAAGAGTCTCAATATCCTGTGAAGACGGCATCAGAACATTATTAAGATAAAAAGCTTTAATTGCCCTTACCTCGTCGTTTACGGCCTTTTCCAAAACCTTTATATCGTCAGATTCCTTCTGTGAAATAAATATGTTAGAAACAACCTGCTGTTCTTCAACAGAATCAAAATAATTAACAATTTCGGCGAAATAAATATTTTGACCCCGATTATAAAAATCATCAATTATTTTAATAAGCTTTATATAAATAGGATTAATAAATTCTTCAGGAGATAAAACCTCTCTTATTTTTTTATAAATCCTATAATTCGACGCCATAATTTTAATAAGATTCTGTTTTCCGTCATCAACACCCCGAACACTTGTCTGAGCTTTAGGTTTATTATACTTTTTACGATAATTATTTATACCAATATTTTGAGATGTTTTAGAAATCTGACTTAAAATAGCCTCTTTTGAGATTCCTGTAATATCCGCCGTCTCATTAGCATAAGCGTCCCTTTCAATATCATTGTCAAACTCTGCCAGAATTTCAGCGACTTTGTTGGTAAACATAATTTTTTCTTCCATAGACTCAATATTATATTTTTTTCTTTCGCATTCAATCTGAAAAAGCGTATAACTTTTAGCTTGAGAGAGCAGTTCTGAAAAAGCGTTCCTGCCAAACTTCTTAATAAACTCATCAGGGTCTTTAGCGTCCTTTACCTGTACCACTTTAACCCTTATACCATTTTCACGCAAAACAGGTCCGGCCTTAAGGGCGGCTTTTGTGCCAGCCTCGTCACTGTCAAAAAGCAAAATCACACTTGCGGCGTATTTTTTCAAAACCCTCGCGTGGTCATTGTTAAAAGCCGTTCCCAAAGCAGCGACAACGTTGTGAAAACCTGCCTGATAAAGACTTATAACGTCCATATATCCTTCGACAAGAATAAATTCTTTTTTCTCTGATTTTCTGGCGAAGTTAATACTATACAAATTCTGACTTTTTTTAAAAACAGGCGTATCCGGAGAATTCAGGTATTTTGGCTCGCCATCTCCTATAATTCTGCCGCCGAAAGCGATAATCCTGCCCTGAACGTCAATAATAGGAAACATAAGTCTGTTAAAAAATTTATCATAACAACCGCCGTTTTTATTTAAAAAAACGAGTCCGCTTTGAACGAGTATTTCTTTGTTATAGCCTTCCTTTATAAGATAATCCGATAAACTGCTTCTGTTATATAAAGCATATCCAAGACCGTATTTTTTTCTTATATTAAGGGAAATTTTTCTGCTGTCCAGATATTTAACAGCTTTTTCCCCTTCGGGTTTATTCAGGTTTGAATAAAAAAACCTTGCGGCTTTTTTGTGTATTTCATAAACAATATTTTTTATTTCGGTATTTTTCGCCGCGCCTGCCGCGTCTCCCTTTTCAGGCAAAACATAATTAATTCTGTCCGCCAGAAATTTAACAGCGTCGACAAAATCATAATTTTCCATCTGCATAATAAAACCGTATACATTTCCGCCCGCACTACAGCCAAAACAATGATAAAGCTGTTCGTCGGGGCTTACTGAAAAAGAAGGAGTACGCTCCCTGTGGAAAGGACAAAGTCCAAAATACCGCCCGCCCTTTTGCTGTAAAGAAACATACGAGCCGATAACCTCAACTATGTCGTTTCCGTTTCTGATATCCTCAATAATATTATCCGAATAATACATTAAACAAACCAACTCCATAGAGTTACAGTAAACTATAGCAATCCGCAAAATTTTCATAGCAAAACAACAAAATAATTGTTGAATATATCAGTTTTTTTTATGCTTTGTCGATTATATTATTTTATTGTTTTGCTATAAATAAATCGTTTACTTATAAAACGGCGATTAAATATCACCGTCTTTGCACTCTTTACGCAACCGTACACACTCATATTATAGTAAACGACAAATTATTTTATTGTTTACTATAACTTTTAAAATATTATAAAATTATATAAACAAATTAAAAATATCTATAACCTCTTTATACTTAAAATATTCGACACAAAATCAATATTTCCTTTAATAACTCTTAGAAAAATTTAATTTTTTAGAGCCTGTCCGAAAACCGCTTTGAGTTATGGCATATTCAGGTACTTTATATATAGTCAATCAACTTAAAAATAAACAAGTTCGGCGGCTGAAAATCCTTTTTGCTTATGTTTAGTCAGTCAGCACAGGCAGCTGACTATGCTCTCCTTCCGCCGCCTTGCAAAAATAATTTTTAGCCCGTCTCCTTTTGCTCATTTTCAAGTTGATTGACTGTAACTGTGGAAAAACAACAAGAAAATGAACAGAAGAATTTTAATAAAAAAAACTCCGTACACCCCTTTGCCGCTTGTATTTATTTTTTCATAACTTCATTATAAGCTTTCATAGCAAACCTGTCCGTCATACCTGCGATATAATCGCATATAATAAATTCCCTGTCCGCGTCTTCTTTATAATGACCCCTGAATTCCAAAGGAATTTTATAAAAATAATTTTTATAATAATAATAAAGTTTTTTAAGAATTCCGGAAACCCTGTCGTTTTCTCTTTTCAATTCTTCCCCCATATAAACATAATCAAACATAAATTTTCTTAATTTATATAATAATTCCTTAACATTTTTATCCATAATAATATCATTTTTGTCCATGCTGTTTTCTATAATATTTCTTATAAGAAAATTTATCCGTTTTTTTGTATCTCTCCCCAATACAGAAACACTTTCTTCAGGTAAATCAAAAACCGTTAAAATTCCCGCCCGTAAAGCGTCGTCAATATCATGATTTATATAAGCGATTTTATCAGAAATCTGTACAATCTTACCTTCAAGGGTAGATGGGGAACAACTTCCCCTGTGATTGCGAATCCCATCGATAACCTCATAAGAAAGGTTAAGCCCTTTTCCCCCTTTTTCAATAACCTCAACAACCCTGACACTTTGTTCGTTATGGCAAAATCCCCTTTCACAAACAGCGTCAAGGTCTCTTTCTCCGAGATGCCCAAAAGGCGTATGTCCCAAATCATGCCCAAGAGCGATAGCCTCCGTCAAATCCTCATTAAGGTTCAAAGCGACCGCGAGAGTTCTGGCGATTTGAGAAACCTCAAGAGTATGAGTAAGTCTCGTACGATAATGGTCTCCGTCAGGGAAAATAAAAGCCTGAGTTTTATGCATAAGCCTGCGAAACGCTTTACTGTGAATAATTCTGTCCCTGTCTCTCTGAAAACAAGTTCTTATGTCCTCCGGTTCCTCATAAACTTTCCTGCCTTTGGAAAAAGCGCTCCTTGTGGCAAACGGATTAAGTTTTTCATCTTCAAACTTTTCAGTATACTCTCTTATTTCCATAAAACCAACCTTCTTAAAAAAAAATTCCACGGAAATCAATTTTTGCGGCGTAGCCGAAATAAAGTTTAGGTCAAGCCTTTGGGTCAGTGCTTTTGCTTCGCAAAAGTCGGCTTCG
>CAYLJL010000154.1:0-4918 GCA_964384005.1 uncultured Lachnospiraceae bacterium
GTGAAAAGGATTTTTGACCGCCGAACTTATTCATTTTTTAAGTTGATTGACTATAAGCCCGAAGTGGAACGAAAATTATTTTTTCCTCAGCTTATCAGGCTTATCAGCCGTTTTTCTGTTCTTTTTTTCATTTATTATCATATTTTTCAGTTCATACAGCTTATTAAGCGCCGCCATAGGCGACAAATCATTTATATTGAGATTGTCAATTTCTTTGTAAATTGACCGCATAACCAAAAAAGTGCTTTCGTCGATATCCTTTTCCGTAACAAAGCTTACGCCGCTTAAAGGTTTAGCGGTATATTTAATATCCTCTCCGGCAGAAATTTTAGGTCTTATATTATTGCTTCCCTCCTCAATAAGAAGCTCAAGAATTTCTTTTGAGCGTTCAATCACGCACTCAGGTATACCCGCAAGTTTAGCCACATGAACGCCATAGCTTTTATCTGCTCCGCCGCGGACGATTTTCCGTAAAAATATTACATTTCCGCCGTTTTCCTCTACCGAAACACAATAATTCTTAACGCCGTCTATCTGCCCCTCAAGCTCTGTAAGTTCATGATAATGGGTTGCAAAAAGAGTGCGGGCTTTTATTTTAAGGGCGATATGCTCAAGTACGGCCCACGCTATGCTAAGTCCGTCGTATGTACTTGTCCCCCTGCCGATTTCATCAAGAATAAGAAGACTTCTCTCCGTAGCGTTGTTTAATATATTGGCCACCTCGCTCATTTCAACCATAAACGTACTTTGTCCCGTAGCGAGGTCGTCAGAGGCTCCCACTCTTGTAAAAATCCTGTCACATATTCCGAAAACAGCCTTTTCAGCGGGGACAAAGCTTCCTGTCTGCGCCATAACCGAGAGTAAAGCGGCTTGACGCATATAAGTTGATTTTCCCGCCATATTCGGGCCTGTAATAATAGATAATCTTTTATCTGTCGTATTAAGTATAATGTCGTTTGGTATAAAAGTTTCTTTTCCCATCAATTCAACGACAGGGTGTCTTCCTCCGATAACCTCTGTCTCGCTGTCCTTTTGAATTTCAGGCCTTATGTATCCGTTGGCAAAGGCGGCTTCCCCGAGAGATTGAAAAACATCGACCTCCGCGATATAATTTGCTGTTTTCTGAATTCTTTCAATTTGTTCAGCGATTTTATCACGGACGTTGCAGAACAGAGAATACTCAAGCTCCACAAGTTTTTCCTCAGCGCCCAAGACCATATCCTCAATTTCTTTAAGTTTTGGAGTAATATATCTCTCACAGTTGGAGAGAGTCTGTTTTCTTATGTATCTGTCGGGAACGAGAGATATATTTGAATTTGTAACCTCAATACAATAGCCAAAAACTTTGTTGTATTTTATTTTAAGATTTTTAATACCCGTTTTTTCTCTTTCTTCAGTCTCAAGATTTAAAACCCAGCCCGAACCTTTTTCCTTAGCTTCTCTCAGCGTATCGACCTCTTGGTTATAACCCTCTTTAATAAGGCCTCCGTCACGCAGAGTAAAGGGGGCGTCTTCTCTCATAGAATTAAAAAGCAGCTGATAGATGTCATTAAGTTCATCAAAATCCTCATAAATTTCCTTTATGCCGTCGGAAGGGAACTTCCTGAGGCTGTCCCTGAGAGCGGGCAGATATTGCAGCGAATTGCGCAAAGAAAGAAGTTCTTTGGCATTCACGGTTTTATATATAACCTTTCCCATAATTCTTTCTATATCATAAATTGTGTTAAGAAGTTCTTTTACTTCCTCCCTGTCGATAATATTATCTTTAAAAACCCCGACACAATCAAGCCGCACATCAATCTTTGCTTTATCAAGGAGAGGCTGTTCAAGCCATTTTCGCAGAAGTCTTGCGCCCATAGATGTTTTTGTTTTGTCAAGAACCCATAAAAGAGAGCCTTTTTTTCCTCCGTCCCTGACGTTTGCGGTAAGTTCCAAGTTTCTTCTTGAAGACAAGTCAAGCACCATATAATTTTCCGAAGAATACTTTTTAACCGATGAAATATTTCCGAGATTATTTTTCTGGGTATCAGTAAGATACTCAAACAGCGCTCCGGCGGCGCATACGCAATCCTGATTCTTGTCGTCTATTCCAAATCCCAGAAGATTAAACGTTTTAAAATGGTTGCAGAGCTTTATGGCGGCGTCCTGATATTTAAACGCCCAGTCATAATAAACGTTAAGCCTGATATCAAAAATACGGCTTATATTTTCGCTTATATGAAGCTTGTCGTTACATATTATTTCTGATGGATTAAACTTTGCTATCTCGTCAATGACCTTATTTTCGTTTTCTATGGCAAATTCCGTAGTAAGGAACTCTCCTGTTGAAATATCGCATATCGAAAACCCAAAGCCCTTCCCCTCGTAAACACAAGCGATATAGTTATTTTTGCCCTCCTCCAGAACATTTGAGTCAAGCACCGTTCCGGGGGTAATCACTCTTATAACTTCTCTTTTCACAAGAGTTTTTGATTTTTTAGGGTCTTCAGTCTGTTCACAGACAGCGACCTTATAGCCTTTCTCAATAAGCTTTGAAATATAGCTGTCGGCGGAATGAAAAGGAATCCCGCACATAGGCGCCTTTTCCTCCGCTCCGCAGCTTTTTCCGGTAAGGGCGATTTCAAGCTCTCTTGAAGCAGTAACGGCGTCCTCAAAAAAAAGTTCGTAAAAATCACCCAGCCTGAAAAACAAAAGGCATTGCTTGTATTCTTCTTTTATTTCTAAATACTGCTCCATCATAGGCGTGTACTTAGCCATTTCAACCCCTCCTTTAAGGGAATTCTTTTACTTGCTGTAGAATTGCCTTAATGACAACCGTTGCAGGAAGAACAGCTTCCCTGACAGCCTCCGCCTTCCTCATCATCTTTTAAAACAGTTTCTTTAAGAATATTCAAAACGGAATTAACAAGAGTATTAAACTTATCTTCCGCATCCATAAGCTCTCCCACGACGGGATTTTCCCTTGCCTTTTCGCCAAGAGCGTTAAGCTTTTCAAGTTCTTCTTTAAGCTCTTCTTCCGATATGCTTCCGTCGTGTACTTTAGAATGTAAAATATTTCTGTAGCGCATATATTCCGTCAGAACCATTTTAGCGTCGTCGTTTCCCTGATATATAAATTTAGCGTCATAAAATCTTTTTCCCTCTTTAGTCTCAAGAATCGCTTCTCCGAGTTCTCTCGCTTTTTCATATACAGTCATAAACAAACATTCCTTTCTTTGCTCAGAATTATTATATATAACCAACTCGCACGATTGCGATAGGAGTGCCGCTTTCAGCGGCTCGCAGACGGCGCCGCGGGAAACGAATAAATTCGTTTTCTGTAAAAAATTAATCAGCGCCTGTTAATTTTCCGATTAGGTAAAACGTCTTGCAGTCTATAATCTCAACGTCGGCAATACTCCCGATTACGCTTTTATCTGCCCTGAAATGGACTAAAGAATTATCCTCAAGTCTGCCCGTAATAAAACTTTCGTCGCTTCCGCTTATACCTTCTGCCAGAACTTTGAAGACCTTTCCTATATGACTTTTATTTTTTTCATAAACAATAGGATTAAGGGCGTCAAGGACTCTGTTAAACTGTTTTTTGACCGTTTCCTCAGGTATCTGATTTTCCATAGAGGCAGCCGGCGTTCCCGTTCTTTTTGAATAAATAAATGTAAACGCCCCGTTAAATTCAACTTTTTTAATAACGTCAACAGTTTCGTCAACATCCTCGCTTGTTTCTCCCGGAAATCCCACAATAATATCCGTAGTAATGGCAATATCAGGAATTTTATCCTTAATTTTTGAAATAAGGGCGAGATATTTTTCTTTTGTGTATTTTCTGTTCATCTTTTCAAGAATACGGTTGCTTCCCGCCTGAAAAGGCAAATGTATGTGACCGCATACTTTTTCACACTCAGCCATAGCCAAAATAAGCTCGTCGGACAAATCTTTGGGGTGGCTTGTCATAAATCTTATTCTTTCAAGACCGTCGACCCGGTTCACCATTCTTAAAAGCCCGGCGAAATTAATATCCTCCTCAAGATTTTTACCATAGGAATTAACGTTCTGCCCGAGGAGAGTAATCTCTTTCACCCCGTCTTTTACAAGGGCTTTAATTTCATTTAAAATATCAGAAGAGCGTCTGCTTCTCTCTCTGCCTCTCACATAAGGTACGATACAGTAAGAGCAGAAATTGTCGCACCCAAACATAATATTAACGCTCGCTTTAAATTTATACTTTCTTATGCTCGGCAAATCCTCGACAATTTCTCTATGCTCTTTCCAGATATCAAATACAGGACTTTTCGTCTCAATATTTGTAAAAATAAGTTCGGGAAGCTTGTACAAATTAAAAGTACCGAAAACAATATCAATATGTTTATATTTATTTCTAATTATTTCAACAACGTTATCCTCCTGCATCATACAGCCGCAAAGGGCAATTTTCATAAAAGGATTGGAAGCTTTGGTATGTTTAAGATATCCGAGATTTCCGTAAACCTTATTTTCGGCGTTTTCACGGACACAGCAGGTATTATAAATTATAAAATCGGCTTTTTTTTCCTCCTCAGCGTCAATAAATCCCATTTCTTTAAGCATACCGTCAATTTTTTCAGAATCATGGGCATTCATCTGACAGCCGAAAGTTGAAATAAACATAGTTTTTTTTCGGTTGTTTTCTTTTTCAAATTTATCGTTCAAGGCTTTGATTTTATTTATAAAAACCTTTTGTTTTTCAATTTCTTCCCTTGAAATCTCAATATTTTCCTCACCTGAATATAAACCTCTCAAAATTATACCCTCCAAAAAAAATCATTTGACTTTTATTATAACACAAAAAAGATTTAATTTCCACAAGAAAATAAACAAGAGCACGGAAATCAATTTTTGCGGCGTAGCCGAAATAAAGTTTAGCTCAAGCCTTTGGGTCAGT
>CAYLJL010000155.1:0-4910 GCA_964384005.1 uncultured Lachnospiraceae bacterium
ACTTCTTTCGAAACCTTACAGCAATCCCGAAAGAAGCCTGCTACTTACTGAACATTCTTTTTATAAATAATATGCAGCCCTCTCAAAAGCAAATCCTCGTCATATATAATTTTCTTTTTGCAGTAAGGTACAATAAGACCGGCAATCCCGCCTGTCGCGACAACTGTACCCGATTCTCCGAGTTCGTTCTCAATTCTTTCAACCATTCCGTCGAGCATAGCGGCGTTTCCGTATATAACACCGCTTCTCATACATTCTACAGTGTTTTTCCCAATAGTCCTTTTAGGCTCGGAAAGGCTTATCCCCGGCAGCTGAGCGGCATTTTTTGAAATCGCGTCAAGAGAAACCTTAATCCCGGGCATAATACAGCCGCCTATATAATTTTTTTTGGAATCAACCACAGAGATAGTGGTCGCGGTCCCCATATCAATAATAATAATAGGCGGTTTAAACCTTTCTATGGCGGAAGCGGCGTTGACAACCAAATCGCTGCCAAGCTGAGCGGGATTATCCATTAATATATTAAGACCTGTTTTTACTCCCGGCCCCACAATAATAGGTTCAACTCCAATAAGTAGTTTAACCCCCCCTCTCACCGCGTTTAAAACAGGAGGCACCACCGAGGAAATAATACAGCCGTTTATATTTTTCACGGAGCCGCTGTAAAGCTCAATAATGTTTTTAAACTGAATACCGTACTGGTCAGCGGTATAGGTTCTGTCTGTGGAAATTCTCGCGATAAATAAAATCTCACCTGTTTTTTTATCTGTTGTTCCTAAAACAATATTTGTGTTTCCTATGTCAATAGCTAAAATCATAAATAAAAATCCCCCATAAATTTATCCCAAACTTTTGAAGTCTTGAAAGAAGTCTATTTAAAATCACTGTCGGTCATTCTGAAAGAATGAATTTTCCATAAACCATTATCATCTTTTACAATATTGTAAACCCAGTATGCTTTCAGCACTCCGTTTTCATCGTTTGCGTTTGTGCTTACAATGGCTCTTACTTCGCAAGTTTCAAAATCTCTTGAGTAAATAGGCGGCTTTGTCTCAAAATCTATAACAGCGACATCAGCGTTCTTCAGATTTTCAATATCGGATTTAACCTGTTCAAGCTGAACCTCAAAAAGATTTTTTTCCGCAAGTTCATCTGAGTAAAGCATTCTCTGAATATGGAGAACATTGGCGAAAATATCTTCATTTCTTATCATTTCTCCATAGAGAAGCTTATAGCACTTTCCATAAAACTGCATAACCTCGTCAGGTGTTTTCGGATAATCTTTTTCAAAGTCAAATTCCGTAATATCCGCGTATAAAACTTCCGCGGCGGCCTTTTTTGTATTTTCAAAATCACCGTAAATAGCGTCGCTTCCGGACTTCCACGAAACCGCCGCGATAATTATTATACAAGTAATGATAATAAGTACAAATAAAAGCTTAACCATACTGTTTTTCTTTTTTACAGCCAAAAAATCACCCCTTAACAATACTATCGATAACGTCCCATAACTCCTCTTTACCGCTTTTATTTTCGCTGGAAAAGGGAATTATAACGTCTTTTCCGGAAAGACTCAAAGAATTAATAATAACCGATAAATGCTTATTTATCTGACTTCTTTTCAATTTATCGCTTTTCGTCGCGGCAATAATTATTTTATGCCCGTAATGCTTAAGCCATTCATACATCATTTTGTCGTTTTCTCCCGGTTCGTGTCTTATGTCTATAAGTAAAATAATTCCTTTGAGGAATTCTCTTTTAATAAGATAATCCTCAATCATTTTTCCCCATTTCCGCTGTTCGCTTTTTGATATTTTAGCGTAGCCGTATCCGGGCAAATCCACAAACATAAGAGAATTCTCAACGTTGTAAAAATTTATAGTTCTTGTTTTTCCGGGACTTCCGCTTGTTCTCGCTAAAGACTTTCTGTTTATCATAGCGTTTATAAGAGAAGATTTTCCCACGTTTGACTTTCCCGCGAAAGCGATTTCAGGAAGCCCCCCCTGAGGATACTGTTCTTTTTTTACCGCCACCGCGCAAATATCCACATTATTAACATTCAAGACAATGTAACCTCCCTCATTTCCATAATTCTTTTTTTAAGAGCCGTATATCTGTCAATCTGTCGGTTATTGTCAATCATTTTGTAAAGCACCTCGGGAATACCCACAAGGACAGCAAGTTCTTTTGCCCTTGTAACGGCGGTATAAATAAGGTTCCTGTTCAAAAGCATTTCCGGCCCGAAATGAACAGGAATAATAACCGCCCTGTATTCGCTGCCCTGAGATTTATGAATAGTTATAGCATAAGAAAGTTCAAGCTCGTCAAGCTGAGTAAAATCATATTTAACAACTTTTGTCTCATCAAAAACAACCTCCATATACTCGCCGTCATTGTCAATTTTTTCTATTATGCCCTCGTCGCCGTTAAAAACGCCGACTCCCTCGTCAACCTTCCGCCGCCTGCCGTCAAAAACAGACCATGTCAAATCATAGTTATTTTTTATCTGCATAACCTTGTCGCCCTCGCGGAAAATAAATTTACGGAATTCTTTTTCTGATTTATATTCATCTTTGGGGTTAAGTTTCTGCTGAAGCAAAGCGTTGAGCTGAACTGTTCCGAGGGGAGATTTTCTCATTGGCGTAAGAACCTGTATATCTTTTTTTTCGCACTTCAGATATTTAGGAAGCCTTGTGGTGGCAAGTTCCAGAATTGTGTCGGACAAAGAGTTTATGTCAAACCTTTTCATAAAAAAGAAATCCTTTTCCTTTTCGTTTAAAACGGGATACTCGCCTTTATTGATTCTGTGGGCATTCATAACAATAGCGCTTTTTTCAGCCTGTCTGAAAATCTCGTTAAGCCTTACGACCCTGACGCATCCGCTCGCTATAATATCTTTAAGAACGTTTCCCGGGCCGACAGACGGAAGCTGGTCGACGTCTCCCACAAGAATAAGCCTTGTTCCGTAGGGGATAGCTTTAAGAAGATTCTGCATTAAAATGACGTCGACCATAGAGCTTTCGTCCACAATAACAACGTCCGCCTCAATAGGGTTATCCTCGTCTTTGTCAAAACTCTGTCTTTTGCTGTCATCGGAAATAAAGCTTACGCCTAAAAGCCTGTGGATTGTCTGGGCCTCAATGCCCGTTGTTTCCGTCATTCGTTTAGCCGCTCTGCCCGTAGGAGCCGTAAGACTTATTTCATAGCCTTCGTTTTTCAAAAGCTTTATAATTGTATTGATAGTTGTCGTTTTGCCTGTTCCGGGGCCGCCTGTGATTATAAGAACGCCGTTTCGCATAGCTTCTAAAACCGCAAGACGCTGTTTTTCAGCGAGTTTAATATTCTTTGATTTTTCAAATTCATTGATTTCCTTCTCATAATCCACACCTTCGGAAACCTCGGCTAAAGAAAGTTCAATAAGCTTTTTCGCGATATAATTTTCCGAATAGAAAAAAGAATTAAGAAAAACAATTTTTCCCTTTTCATCGTCTTCCTCCACCCAGAGCTGCTTTGTAATATTAAGTTTAAAAATGGTATTTTCAATATTTTCGGGAGCAATTTCCAGAAGTCCCGCCGTTTTTTTCAAAAGTATATCAATAGGCAGATAAACGCTCCCGTTTGCCGCCTCTTTGTTTAAAACATATTTAATCCCCGCCTCTATTCTGAAGGGAGACTCTTTTTCGATGCCAACTTTTTCGGCAATATTGTCCGACATTTTAAATCCGACGCCAAAAATCTCGTCCGCGAGTACATAAGGATTTTTCTGAACAACAGACAGAGTATTTTCTTTAAACTTTTTATAAATTTTCAGCGAGTAAACGGGGCTTATCCCGTAATCCTGAAGATAAAGCATAGCCCGCCTAAGTTCCGCCTGTTCATGAAAAACAGCGCCTATAGAAAGTGCCTTGTCCATGCTTATTCCCCGGACGGCTGAAAGCTTTGCCGGGTCATTTTCGATAATGTCAAGGGTTTCCGTACCGAACATCGAAACAATTTTATTTGCTATTCTCGGGCCGATGCCTTTTATAACTCCGGAAGCAAGATATCTTTCTATTCCCTTTTCGGTTGTGGGTACAGTTTTTTCGTAAACAAGAACACTGAGCTGTCTGCCATAGGTAGGGTGTACAACAAAAGAACCGGTAACTCTTATATTTTCTCCCTCGTTAATGGCAGGGATAATTCCAACGCAGGCAATCTCATTTTCAGTATCTTTATTTTCACTATATTCTCTTTCAAGAGTAAAGACAGTATATCCGTTTTCAGAATTATGAAAAACAACGTTGCTGACAATTCCCTCAAAAATAATCTGTTCTTCCATTGTAAAATCACCCAATCCGGTAAATAAATTTCATAAAACCGCCGTTTGACCTGACAAAATTCCCGCTAAAGAAGCTCGCTGAGTCCCTCATAAATTCCGCGGGCGACCTTGTCAGAAAAATCATCAGCGTCGGCATATTTATCCGAATATCCAAACTCACATAAAACAGAGGGAATCTTTATGTCTTTTAATTCCTGCCTGTATTGATTTAAAACTTCCGCTTTGTCCGCGCCGGTAGATTTCAAAATACTTTCTTTTAAGGTTTCCGCGCACTTCTGAGGAGAAATATCAAACTTTTTCGTATCATCCTCAAAAAAGGTAAGCTTTGTAACATCGGAATAATTATATTGATTTATGGCGTGCAAATGGATTGACATAAATAAATCGGCGTACTTATTGGCAAAGAAAACCCTTTCCTCGTCCCTGAGATAAACGTCGTCCTGTCTTGTAAGATATATTTTTACTTTGTCGTCGCCGTCAAACATACGCTCAAGTTTTTCGCAAATTTCAAGAGTAACGTCCTTTTCCATATTCGCGCCGTTGTTGACTCCAAAATCCATACCGCCGTGTCCCGGGTCAATTACAACAATAT
>CAYLJL010000156.1:0-4906 GCA_964384005.1 uncultured Lachnospiraceae bacterium
AATTCATAAAATTTTAAAATAATATAAACTGTACCTGATAAAAAGCTTGCCGCGCTTATTGAAAAAAGACCTAAAATTCCCAAAATAAACCCTGAAAACACAAGTATCCCCGAAAAAGGAATTATAATCAGATTTGCGAATATATCCAACGTCGAAACACCGAAAAAATTAGCCCACACAACAACTTTTGGTATAAAATTCACGCTTACCGCCGCCGACAAAACCTCAGCAGTTTTATAAGAAAATTTTCCGCAGAAAATTTCTGTAACAGGAGAAGAAAAAATAATAAGAGATAAAACGGCGCAAAAAGAATATTGAAATCCGACGTCGAATAAATATAATGGCTGAAACAGCAAAATCAAAAAACCGGAAATAAAAAGAGAAGTCAGTATATCATATTCTTTATAAAAAAATTTACCGAATATATAGATTAAAAACATACATACAGCCCTTACAGAGGATACTGACGCGCCTGTAAAAACACAATACAGAAGAAGAAAAACTATCGCGAATATTTTGCCGTACCTTTTATGAAATCGTTCAGATAAAAATAAAACAATAAACGCCAATATATGGATATGTAGTCCGGAAATAGCGATTATATGATAAACGCCCGTGCGTGAAAACAAATCCTTAATGAAATCGGATAAATCGGTTTTATTTCCCGTAATCATAGCTTTAATAACAGCCGCTTCTTCTTTAGGCAGAATATTGTCATAAACACCTGAGATTTTAATATTAAGTTTTTTAAGAAGGATTGTCAAATCATTCTTTTCTCCGATTTTAAAAGCGTTTTCGGGATAAATTTTATACTCTATATTTTTTAATTTATAATATTCTCTTTCACTAAATCCTCCGGGATTTTTCAAAGTTTCAGTTTTGATAAGCTGCCCTGAAAGATTTATCCTGTCGCCGACAAAAAACTTATCGTTATTGTCAAAAACCGCTTTAATTCCAACGGATTCGTCAATTACCCTTTCGCCGTCAGATACATATTCCGATTGAAGAAATAATGTATACTGGCTGTCATATTCTTCTCCAAAGTCATATACTACCGCTTGTATTTCCGCTTTTTCCTCATTTTCGGCGATGCTCTCTGTCTCCTTACTAATGGGCTGAAAAACTAAAATAGTTCTTATAAATCCTAAAATCACAAATACAGGCAACATCATCATGTAAACATTTTTACATTTTCTGCAGAATAAAAACGAAATTACAGTAACCATAGCAACAAAAAAGATTAAAACACTTATCATATTGTCATTATAATGAGCCCAATACCCAAGTATAATCCCTATTATAAAAAATATTGTAATAACACAGCCTGTATTTTTCATATTATAGCAAATCGCAAAATCTTTAGTTGGAAACAATAAAGCAACTCATAGTTTATTAAGGATTCGGTTGACGCTGCCGATTTCGTAAATTTCCTTAAATATATAAAATATTCGTGCCCTTTCTTCAGTCCTCTTCATTTATATAACTTTCATTTCTCTCAAAAGTTTTGCTGAAATCAACATGGCCCGCGAGAGAAGTTTCCTTAACTCCGTCAATAAGGAACTGAACCTGTTTTACATAATCAAGTTCCGTTAAAGAATTTACAATAGAATATATTGTAAGAGATTCTCCTGCTGAACCGCCAGTATGCTGGAGAATAAATTCTTTTGACAAATCTACATAACATATTCCGTTTTCTGTTTTAATATCATTTATTTTAGTCGTCTCCGGAATACCGCTATATAGATTTTCAGTGTGAGGGCCTTTTATAAGTTCCTCAACAATCCGCATTTCAACACTTTGTTTTTCGTTCACCTCAATGTATCTTTCTTCCTTGCAAAGTCCCATAGCGTTTTCATCGGAAAAATAAAGAGTTACTGTAACACTGTCCTTTTTATAAGGCTCTATAGAGGGGTCAAGTTCAACAACATCATTTTTAAGCTCACCTATAACCTCTCCGTTTCCGTTTGTTATTTCAGCGCCGTCAACAAAAATCCGTACGCTTTCCACAAATTCCAATTCTGTAAACGTTTTGGTAACGGCGGCGTTGCACGTAAGCTGTAAACTATCCGGCAAATCATTGTATTCATCTGAAAAGTTTATCTCAACCTTTCCCTCGTCGTCCTCCTCAATATATTCACAGGAAATAACCTCTACATTTTCCGGAATCGCCGAATATAAATTAGAAGCTGCCGAAGCGTTTAAAAGTTCATCTTTAACAGCATTGATATATTCGTTTTTTTTATTTTCCCTTAAAAATTCGCTCCCGTTTTTAATGGCCCGTTTCTCGGCGACAATATGCATATCCCGTATTTCATTGTTGTTCTGGGCCGGGTCATAATTAGAGTTTGGGCCCATATCTATACTTAAAAAATAAATATTTATCTTTGCGTTTTCCGAATCGTCCGATTGAAAAAGCACCCTGCAAGCGATAGCTCCGGCGATAACACATAAAAATAAAATAACGCCGGATATTAAAACCTTTTTGCTTTTTAATCTGCTGTTCATAAGAGTCCCCCTAACATTCACTGTATTTAAT
The DNA here is from genome assembly GCA_964384005.1 of uncultured Lachnospiraceae bacterium. GTDB lineage: Bacteria > Bacillota > Clostridia > Lachnospirales > CAG-274 > MGBC114079. The sequence goes on from CAYLJL010000156.1 coordinate 2,537, forward strand.
AGGCAACCTTACAATAAAAGTAGCGCCCTCGTTTTCTTTGCTGTTAATTTTTATACTTCCGTTATGTAGCATAATAGAAGAATGAGTAATCGCGAGGCCAAGTCCGGTTCCGCCTGTTTCCCTGTCCCTTGTCTTGTCCACTCTGTAAAACCGTTTAAATACCTTGCCTTGTTCTTCCTCATTTATGCCTATACCCGTATCCTGCACGCTTATAAAACAATTTTGATGGTCTCCGTCGATAATAACTTTAACGCTTCCGCCGTCAGGGGTGTATTTTATTCCGTTTTCAACAAGATTCGACAGAGCGAGAGTAAGTTTAACCTCGTCGCCCTCAATAATCATATTTTTATTGTTCTCATATAAAAGTTCAATGTTCTTTCTTTCAGCGAGAGGAGACAGTCTTTTCAAAATATCCTCAATCATTTTATTAATATCGGTTTCCTCAATATTAAGCCCCGCCTCTTTATGGTCAAGCTTAACAAGCTCCAGCAAATCGTTTATTATATTGGCCATCCGGTCTACCTCTGAATTTATGTCCTGAAGGAATTCTCTGTACATTTCCGTAGGCATTTCCTCCTGAAGAAGGATAGATTCGCTTAACACCTTAATTGAACTTAAAGGTGTTTTGAGTTCATGAGAAACGTTTGAAACGAATTCCTGCCTTGAGACCTCAATAGACTCAAGCTGCTCCGTCATATTGTTAAAAGCCTCTCCAAGCTGAGCGTATTCGTCGTGGCTCTCAATAGCAATTCTCTGATGAAGCTGTCCGTCGGTAATTTTCTGAATTACTTTCAGAATATTTTTAAGAGGGCCTATAAAAACCTGAGTCGTAAAAAATACGATACAAGCGACAATAATACAAATTCCTATTGTTACGACAAACCATTTTGAATTAACGTCGTCAAGGAGAGTATTCACGCTTTCAAAAGAAGAAATTAATAAAACGACGCCTATTTTGTTTGAGTTTTCGTCCTCAATATATGCGGTGGCATAAATGGCGGCGTCGTCCTCATTTAAGTTGGCGACGTCAAGGCCGTTAAGAGCGGATATAACCTCCGGCATAGCGTAAATCTTACCTTCTTCCGTTTTATTGGAATCCTTGACAACAACTCCTTTATTGTCCAGAATAATAATTCTCGCCGAATTCTCAACGCTTTTTTCCGCGAGTTCATTGTCGAAGGCGGTCATTTTGTACTTGTCCGAAAGATAATTGTCCTTTTGTATACTTCCTGCGATTTTATTGGCGCGGTTTAAAAGGTCTTTTTCGTTTATTTCTTTAAAATATTGCTTTAAAGTATCCGATGTCGTATATGAAAAAAACAAAAGAGGCACCAGACTTACAAAGAAATACAAAATAAAAAGTTTCCACCTGATGCTTATATATTTTTTCCCGTGAATTTTACTGAAAATAATAACCAACTCCCCACTTGGTATGAATATACTGAGGTTCGCTCGGATGAAGCTCAATTTTTTCCCTGAGTCTTCTCATGTGTACGTCCACAGCTCTCGCGTCTCCCGGATAAGTTTTCCCCCATATAATGTTAAGAAGATTATCCCTGCTGTATACCTTTCCGGGATTTTTCATAAACAGGACGAGCAAATCAAATTCCTTGGCGGTAAGGTTTGTTTCCTTTCCGTCGACAAAAGCCCGTCTTGACTCAATATCGATTTCAATTCCCCTTATTTTAAGCTTATCGTTTTTAACGTTTTCAATGCTGACCTTTTTAACGCTTCTTCTCAGAATTGCTTTGATTCTGGCTTTAAGTTCCAGTATATTGAAAGGCTTTGTTATATAATCGTCAGCGCCGTATTCAAGTCCCATAATTTTGTCCATATCCTCGCCTTTAGCGGTAACCATAATAATAGGGACGCTTGAGAACTCTCTTATAAGCTGACAAACCTCAAGCCCATCTTTTTTAGGAAGCATAACGTCTAAAAGTATAAGACTGTATTCTTTGTTTTTCGCGAGACTTAAAGCCTCGTCGCCGTCAAAAGCCGTGTCAACACTCATACCCTCTTGCTCAAGACTGAATTTAATACCCTTAACAATAAGTTTTTCGTCATCAACAACAAGTATGTCATACGCCATTTTAAATTACCCCCGTTTTATATAATAATATTAATATCAAAAAAAGACAGGGAAGCGCTGATTTAATTGATAAAAAATAATTTTTTTAAAATCCGGATGCCACTTTTATTGCATTCTTTTAAAAAATCATTTTTCTTTTTGAATTAATCAACGTTTCCATAGATATAATATCAGCGTGTCTAAAAGTGCCACGCTTGTAAGAAATACAGGCATTTCCCGCGGTTTTTAGAAATCCGTGTACAAAACTATATCCTGCGGCCTGATTACGTTCTGTATAAAAA
>CAYLJL010000157.1:0-4905 GCA_964384005.1 uncultured Lachnospiraceae bacterium
AATATTTATTATAAGGCACTGTATAACAACTTTTTATTTCGCAGATTACTTATCAAGACAGTAAAAACTTTCCGGATTGTTATAATTTCAAATCCTTTCATCATTTTTTTGCGGTAAATAAACAGACTTTGACTAATTTTTAGCCACATTTTTAAGGAAATGCCGGCAAATTTCAAGATAAAAATAATTTTTCAAAAAAATTGAAGTGTTAGTGTTATTTTTCCCCGAAAATGACACTAAACGTAAATTTTAAATTTGAAAAATTATTTTTGATAACATTAAATCAGCGTTTCCTTAAAATTTTTATTTTAATTATCCGCATATGAATAATAACACCGATTACAGACAATAATAATTAACGGAGGTGTTATTATTGAAAAATAATAAATTTAAAGAAATTACAAATAAAAAGGGTTTTATGATTGCGATTTATTCCTGCGCCGCTATTGTTATCGCAATGACGGGAATTATCGCGTCAAACAGGGAAGGTGATGAGCAGGCAAGGGTTGACGAAACAAGACAGGCACAGGTGGAAGAAGTTAATCAAAGTGATGTAAAAAGTTATCTGGAAAATCAAATTACGGGAAACGGCGCTTTAGACGCGGACAGCGGTTATTATACCGAAAACAGTGAAAATAATAACGAAAAAACTTCTGAAAGCAGATTATCAGAAAAAAGTACAACGGAAGATAATCAGAACAACCAAAACAATCAAAGCAGCAACAATGATACAACGGAAAAAACTACCGAAAGCAACGAATCAGCAAAAACAGAATTTACTCTTTTTGACGATTCAAAGGAAATGAGCTGGCCCCTTGAAGGTCAGATAGTTATGGATTACAGCATGGAAACGGCAATTTACGACAAAACTCTTGACCAGTACAGGACAAACGACTCTTTATGTATAGCCGGAACTGTAGGCGACGATATCAAGGCTTCCGCCGATGGAAAAGTTATATCAGTTTTTAATGATAAAGAAAATCTTACATCGGTTGTTATTGAGCATGGAAACGGCTGGTTGTCTACATACAGCCAGCTTCAGGACAATGTTCTTGTAAAAGAAGGGGATATTGTTGATGAAGGCGCTGTAATAGGCAATTTGGCAGAACCATCTTATAAAAGTTCTTCATTAGGGCCGCATCTTGAGTTTAAAGTCATGAACAACGATACTTGTACAGACCCTAAAATAATTTTATCTCAGGAGGAGTAAAAAATATATATCCTAATTGAGATTTGTTTTTAAACGGTGTGAAATTGTATTATAAAGATTAGTCAAAGGGCTTATCAATGAGGTCATAAAAACTCAAATACTCATTGATAAGCCCTTTGATTCTGATACTAAAAAAATTATATTTATAATGAAACAAATAATTAAAAATTACTAAAAAGTATACTTTATGGCAGTTTTTAATATACAATAAATTATTATATAAATTATAACATTCTTTTGGAAAACAAGTCAAGAAATTTATGCAAAATTTACTAAAAATTTTCGATTTTTTAAACTATCATAAAGTATACTTTATGATAGTTTATCATGCAAATGGAATTGACAGGAAAATTTATAAAATTTTTTATAATATGGTACGTAAGCGGTAAAATTACATACAATAAATTAGTATTTTATCAGTGAAAGGAGTTAAAGAGTTTATTTAAAGTTTATAAATTTATTGAAAGGGGAAGAAATTCAGATGTATGTAAATTTAAAAAAGTATATGATAAAAATAATGTCAGCGGTTATGACTTTTGCAGTGGTATTTTCTAATTTATCGCTGTCAGGCGTATACGCGGATATTGTCAGCGAGGGTACAGTTATATCTGCCGCTCAGGAAGTATATCATATTAAGGGTACTACGGAGGAACTGTATACAGGAGATATTCCTGACGACGCTGTATGCGTAGAGGCTGTTCCTTCTAAAAAAAAGCTTTATGCGGGCGAAGAATTCTATGTTGATTTTAAAATTAAAAATAATCCGGGTTTTTATGGTTTTGGATTAACAGTTCAGTATGATGACGCTGTTGTCGAACCAATAAGCTATGATGAAAGCACTGAGATTGGTAAAATAAATGCTTTGAATGAGGCGGCTGACGTAAGATATACGGTAACAAATACATACGGCAGTGTAACAGGAGTCGCTATAAATGCAAAGGACTGGAATGAATGGGCGGGAAGAGCGGAAAATGGAAAATTTAGTTTTGCGGCTTTTGTTGGTGGCGTTCCCGGTGGCTATTTAGCCGAAGGCGACGGCATAATGTTCAGAGTTCCTTTCAGAGCTAAAGCGGAGGGGTCATGTAATATAACCCCTCGTATTAATCAAGGTAGTTTTTTACTTAATGCAAATGCTGGTAGTATAGAATCATACAGCAAAGGCGGAGTTATTGACGTTGACGAGGGCCCCGAGGATACATACAAAATACAAATAGCGGACGACAATACGGTGACTTTTACAGTCAATGAAGATGGTTTTGACGCGGAAGTATCGTATGGTAAAGCCGTGCTTACAGAAAACGGCGTTTTAGTGCCTTATCTCACAAAGACTGTTCATTTATACATTGAAAATCTTACATTAGACGATTTTAATATTATATACGGGGGCGATGAAGCCACTCTTTTGAATTATGACCCACAGACAGGGATTCTTACATTTGAGATTGGTGCAAAAAAATATTATATTGAATTGTTTGGTTATGGAGATGTTGATTTTAATTCCTATATTAATGTTGTTGATTGTTTATCAATCATTAATATGATTAACGGTATGATTGAGTTTTCGGAAAAAGAGAAAGCGGCGGCGGAAGTGAACGGAGATAATATAATAAGCGTGAAAGACGCATTGTATATTCTTGGTATGGGAAATGGCTATATGACGTTTTTTCCGCCAGAACTTGGCAAGTTCAAAGAAAAACCGATATCGGAAATTTCCGATATAAGTGATGTTGAATATTCTTATATTGACAGTAATGGCAATGAAAAAAAATATGCGGGGGATATCCCTGAGGAAAGCGTCGTTATTGAAGCGGTTCCGTCAATTAGCAATCCTGGTGCGGGTGAGGAATTTTATGTTGATTTCATGGTTAAAAACAATCCCGGCTTTTCAGCTTATGGTTTTACTTTGGAGTATGACCCTGATGTTATTGAGGCCATTTCCTATGATGAAAATACTGAATATGAAAAAATTAATAAGTTAGACGAAGCGGTTGAAGTTACGTGTGTTATGGGAAATATAAAGCTTGCCGCCATTAGCGCAGACTATATAAATGGTCTTATCGCACGAGGAGAAAATGGAAAAATCTCATTTACGGACATAGTTAGGGGCTTGGTTGGTTTGATAGCTATTGCCAACGGCGACGGTATAATGTTCAGAGTTCCTTTCAGAGCCAAAACAGGAGGTAAGACAAATATACTTCTTCATGCTTGTAACGGAGATATGCTGATAGACAAAAACGCGGAAACAATACCTTCCTACAGCAAGAGCGGAACGATAACTGTTCGAAATAAATTTGACTATTACGATGAAAACGGCAATGTATCGGGGGCGGATTCAATTCCTGAGGAGGCTGTAAATATCAGCGTCGTTACGCCAGGTGAAGTAACTGTTGGAGAGGAATTTTATGTTGATTTTGATATTAATAATAATCCCGGTTTCTTGGGTTTTGATTTTATGATGGGTTATAATCCGGCTGTTGTTGAGCCTGTTGTCGGAGATATAGAGGAAATGAAGAAAGATATCGGCGTTAATTATACCGATAGAGGAAGCGTAGAAGCAGCTGTTGACCCGTATCTTATTAATGAGAGCTTACAACGCGCTAATAACGGCAGTTTTACTTTTGCGGCTATGGTTGGTGGTGGATATTCTATTGCCGAAGGCGACGGAGTGATGTTCAGAGTTAAATTCAAGGCTATCGCCGAGGGGCAATCACTTATAAGCATCGGCGGAAACAGGCAGGAAATTTTGATTTCAAATGAAGGAAATATACCCGTAAATATACCCGTTTATGTAAGAAATTCTTCTGTTTCGGTGGAGAAAGCCAAAGATGTTACAGGAATAACTATTAGCGACAGCAAAGTCGAAATCGGTACGGGAAGTACAGTACAGCTTTCAGCTACTGTAAGTCCCGCAAACGCAACAAATAAAAATGTTATATGGGAATCAGACAATACAGATGTAGCGACTGTTGACGAAAACGGTCTTGTTAAAGCGATATCTGAGGGAACAGCGGTTATCAGCGCGTCAACGTGGGATAACAGATATACATCAAAGTATACCGTTACCGTAAATAAAGGAGAAAGTTTCGGCGCTGCGATAAGCGGGGGAGAAGCGGAAATTAACGTGGGAAATCGCCTTAAACTTACTTTGAAAAACGATGAAAATAAAAATGTCGTATGGAGTTCAAGCAATTCAGATGTTGTTTTTGTAGAACAGGACGGCACTATTACGGGAAAAGCCGCGGGAAGCGCTGATATTACAGTGACAGTTGACGAAGAAGTTATCGCTGAATACAATATCACTGTAAATACAGAGGAAAATTCTTCTGCCGGTTTAAAATTGGGAGATGTTGACGGAGACGGTGTCCTGACCGCAGGAGACGCGGCGTTGGTTCTTCAGAAAGTGCTTAATATGGGATTTTTATTCCCGACTGAAAAAGCAGGACAATAGACGGAAGATTAAAATTATAGCGAACGGCAAATTGTTTTGCCGTTCGCTCAGCGTGTCGACAAAGCCGACACGCCTGCGGGAAATGCTTGCATTTCCCGAATTTCTCAAAATTACCCGGGATAAAACGATTAATCTGTATCTCTGTGCAGGTTATAGTCAATCAACTTGAAAATGGAAAAAAGAAAGCGAGGAAAAAATTATTTTCACAAGGCGGCGGAAGGCAGGCGCAGCCGAAAGCCTGCGCCAA
>CAYLJL010000158.1:0-4893 GCA_964384005.1 uncultured Lachnospiraceae bacterium
GCGAGAGACTTGTACATAGATACAATTTTAACAGTGAAATACCCGTAAAAATTGACGACGGAGGAGTCGGCGGGGGAGTTGTCGACAGGCTTAGGCAAATTAAAAGAAACAATTCGGAGCGATTTCGATGGCTTGACATTTATCCCGTTAATTTCGGAAAGAGGATAAATCACAAGTATTTTTATGACAGCACGACTTATATGATGTCTGTTGTAAAGAAATTATTACAGCCTTTTGACGATTGGGGAAATAAAAAAGGCGTTGAGCTTATACTTCCGGATGACGACGGCCTCGTGACGCAGTTAAGCGGGAGAAAGTATTTTATAACGGAGAACAGCAAAATCAGAATAGAGAGCAAGGAAGCGGTGAAAAAGAGAGGCGGGTCGTCTCCTGACGAGGCGGATTGTCTGTTATTACTGTGTCTGCCTGTAAAACCAAGTAAAAAAGGGGGGAGAAAGAATGTCTGATAAAGAAAAACATATACAGGTGAGAGTTATAAAATCCGCCGGAAATATTATAAAATCAGAAACAGTAACACAGGTTAGCGGAGAAGAGATTTACAACGCCGGCGACTGGATAACGCCGCCCGTCGACCTTAAAGGATTAAAAACACTTGTGAGAAACAGCACAATTTTGCCACAGTGTATAAGAGCGTATAAAAACAATATAGCGGGGTTTGGGATAGGCATACGATATAAGGAGGACATTGAGGAAACGCCCGAAATGGCGGAGGAATTTGACAGGGCGACGAAAATATTGGAGCTGCTTAATATTGAGCGGAACACAAAAGAAGTATTTGAAGATGTTATAGAGGCACGGGAAATTTACGGAATCGCCTATGTAGAGGTTATCCGAAATATGGCGGGGGAAGTAGAGCAGATAGATTTTATAAAGGAAACACCGTCAATTAACAAGACAAAACCTCTTGACCCTTATATTGACACAATATTTTATTATAGGGGGAAAGAGACGCCGAGAAAAAAACGTTATTGTAAATACAGACAGCAGATAGGGGGAAAAACTGTTTATTTTAAGGAGTTTGGAGACCCGAGGGTTATGGACTTCAGAACCGGAGAGTATATTTCAGAGGGAAAAACTCTTGAGATAGAGTATCAGGCCAACGAGATTATAGAATTTGTTATAGGTACGGAAACATACGGAGAGGTCCGCTGGATAGGTCAGATTTTAGGGATTGACGGAAGCAGGAAAGCGGAGGGACTTAACAACAATTATTTTGAGAACGGAAGGCACACGCCCCTTATGATTATGATAAAAGGGGGAACGCTTACCGACGAGAGTTTTGACAAGTTAAGGCAGTATATGAACGACATAAAAGGAGAAGAGGGACAGCACGCTTTTATTATACTTGAAACGGAAAGCAGTGAGGGAAGAGTTGATTTTGACCAGACGGAAAGACCGGACATTGAGATAAAAGATTTGGCGGGGATTTTACAAAAAGACGAGCTTTTTCAGGACTATCTCGACAACAACAGGAGAAAGATACAATCCGCCTTTCAGCTTCCCGACATTTACGTTGGATATACGACGGACTTTAACAGGGCGACGGCGCAGACGGCGCAGGAAATCACGGAAGAACAGGTTTTTCAGCCGGAAAGAAAAAATCTCGCGTGGGTGATAAACAACAAGCTGTTAAACGGATATAATTTTAAATACGTCGAGGCGTATTTCCTTGAGCCTGACATAAGCAATCCCGACGATTTATACAAGCTTCTCACAGTGGCGAACAACGCCGGAGGACTGACGCCGAATAAGGCGAAACAGATTATTTACGAGGCTTATGGGGAAGTGTCGGAAAATTATGAGGGAGAATGGGGAGATATTCCTCTCGCCTACAGTATGTCGCAGAACAGCGGAGCGGGACAAGTTTCAATGAGTCTGCAAAAGCAAATCGAAAAGGCGTATAAAAACAACGACGACGAGATTGTCGCTGTTATGAAAGAGGTCAGAGGTCTCTTATTAAAGCAAGGAAAATACTTTACAGAACCTTTGAAAAGTGGTACAATAATAAAAGACTGGAGCGAGGATTTACACCCGAGAGATGAAAGCGGAAAGTTTACCGGCGGGGGCGGAGGTTCAGGTGACAGCTCGAGCAGCGGCGGTGTTTCAGCGCAGGGCGAAAATACGCCTTGTACGGGTTTTGCGAGTGCGGCTAAACTAACAGACCACTACAATCGCCACGGTGCGGAAGTGGGAGCGAAAAATGAACAGGAATATCAGGAAAAGGGTATTGAGTTTCTTGCTCAGGCGTGTAGTGATGATGTAAAAGGGTACAGCTATTATGATAATAAAGAGCAGAAAGAAAAGGTTGTACGTTTTAATATGAAGACGACTGAGTACGCTGTTGGATATCCGGGCAAACATATTTGCACTTATTTTAAAGCAAAATATGATAAAAAAAATCAGATAGAAAGACTTGATAATGCTATGGTGTATTACCAAAACAAAAAAAGGGAGGACTGTTCAACATGAGAGATGATATATGTCCTATTTGTGGGCAATATGAGTTTGATGATGAGTATGATATATGTCCTGTTTGTGGTTGGTGTCACGATTTGGTTCAAGAAGGCGACCATGAAGAGGAAGAATGTGCTAATGAAATGAGCTTTAATCAGGCAAAAGAGGCTTGGGCTAAAGGTGAGAAAATAGTATAAAGAATTATAACGGTAGGTGATGAACCTGCCGTTTTTATTTGTAGCAAAAATTATTTAAAACAGCTTTTTAGCTGTTTTTTTTATGGGAATAAGGTGATGTGTTTGTGTGAGTATTGCGGGGTTGTAAACGCCATTGACAGATATATAAAAAAAGCTGAAGAAGACCTTGCGGAGGTTTTTGAGGGAGAGGGACGGGCAAATCCTGAAAAAATGGTTAAGGATATATCGTTAATTGAAAAGCTTGTCACGGAGGCGCTTATTTCGGAAACAGAATATTTTATAACTGAAATGAGAAAAAAGAAAAATCTTAAACAGGTTAAGGACAGTCTGAAAAAAATTGAGGCGGGGGATATATATCTTGAAAGACTGAAGCCGGAGCTAAAAGAGGAATTTAGAAATATTATCGGGGAAAACGCAAAGCTGTACATAAAAAGGACGGATTCGGAACTGACGGTAAAACGTTTGTCCAAGCGTACCGTAAACTGGGTTGAGAGCTGGAGTGAGGAACTCGCCGACATAATGAAGCTCAACAGCCACAAAGAAATTGAAAATATTTTAAAAAAGGGACTTGAAAACGGCGACGGTGTGGCTGTGTTTACTCAAAATATTTTGGAAAGCGGAATAAGAGACGAGTATTATAAGGCAAGAAGAGTAGCGGTTACAGAGGTTTTAAGGGCGCACAATGTGGCACAGCGGGAAGCTTTTATGCAGGACCCGTCAGTGCATGAGAAGATGTGGAGGCATACGGGGGAATACAGAAACGAGCCGAGAGAAAACCACGTTGATATGGACGGGCAGAGGGTAAAAAAAGACGAACCTTTCGAGCTTATCGGGAAGGACGGAGGGATTTATTATCCTATGCAGCCTTGTGACAGCAGTTTGCCGCCGGAGGAAAGCGTAAATTGTCACTGTATTTGTCAGCCGGTTGTAAGTGAGGAAGTTCTTGGACTGTCTTTAGAGGAAAGACAGAGGTTACAGCAGGAAGCTATTGACGAGATGGACGAGAACTGGGAAAAGGAACTTGACAGGAAGAACAGGGAAAAAGCGGGATTTAAGGACGAAACCGACAAAATAAATATAAATAATCCCGATTTTATTAAAATAAAGGACGGGGAAAATGTCCCTAAACAAACTGTTGATTTTATAAAAAGTGATTTGGAGATGATTCCTGAAAAACATCAGGAAATACTCAAAGATTATGTTAAGGAAATAAGGGTTGAAAAAGAGGGAAATTCTTGTTATGATAGAGAAAACAGGGTTGTGTATATCACGGAAAATCTTGAAAAGGGAGAGCTTATTCACGAACTTGCACACGCATTGGAAACCAAGCTTGAACTGCATAATAATTCCGAATACAACAGGGTTTTAAATAATGGACTGGAGAATATATTGCCTATGGATATAATTTATGATGATAAGAATTATCCAGTGCCTATATACTTATTAAATAATTCTAAATTTGTATCGGAATATCAGGGGAGGATTTATCCTAATGATTTAGATGGAAATCCTATGTTTAATGCTGAAGAAAAGAAATTAAATATAAAATGTTTGGGAGAGTATTTCAGCGAAGGCTATAAGGAATTTATAATTAATCCTAATAATTTAAAAGAAAAGGACAATAAATTATATAATTATATAAAGGAGTTATTATAGTTTATGAATTTGACTGAAAATTTAAAAAAACAGCTTTTAGAAACAGAAATTATAGTTGATTTTTTAACTATTATTTGTGACTATGACTTAGGTGCAAAGGAATGGGAAGAAGATAAGGAAGTGTTTAATCACTATGAAAAATTATTGGATAAAATGCCAAAATTGACAGATGGAAATATTATTTATGAATATCGCCGTAAAAAGGAATGACAAAATGGAGAATTTAAAAATAAAATATCAAATAAGACTGACTATTAAAAGTTATGAGAAGATTTAAAAATTTTCAAAAATAGAGTTCCTTATTGTTGTAATAAATGACAAAGTATGATAAAATTTGAACGTGGGCAATCAAAACGAAAAACGGCTGCTATGCCTTAGCCAACCGGTCATATATTTTTATATGCGGGGAGGTGAAGCCAACAATCTTAACAGATTGGGGGTGATGCTATGTCGTTCGGTGAAGTTGCGGAATTATTAAGACTTCTGTTTACTTTCGGAACATTTATTAGACTTCTTTCGAAACTTCATATCGATACAAATATTGTCAGAAAAAAATATTTTATTC
>CAYLJL010000159.1:0-4867 GCA_964384005.1 uncultured Lachnospiraceae bacterium
TAATAGTTCACGACGGCTCGCCAAACGACAGTTCCGCTCCAAATTACTACGTTGAGTTTAAGAGCTATATTAAAAATGTAGCCTCCTGCGAAATTTACTCAACTTGGCCTGACGCGGCAATCCGCGCAAACGTTCTTGTCATTATTTCATTTACTCTGAACAGAGTTTTTACCGAATGGTACAGAAACAAAGGAAAGAATTTTACTATAACTTCTTCTACCGCATACGACCAGGCATTTTCCTATGGCAGAAACATTTATGAGGAAATCTCCATAATAGTTGATGAAATGTTTAACACTTATATAACAAAACCCGGCATAAGACAGCCTTTATTCACCCAATATTGCGACGGTTCAAAAGTATCATGTCCTAACTGGCTTTCTCAATGGGGAAGTAAAAATTTAGCTGACCAAGGGTATACCGCCAGCCAGATTTTAAGATATTATTACGGAAATGATATATATTTAACACAAGCCGAACAAGTCAACGGAGTTCCGTCATCTTTTCCAAATGAAAACTTGCAGGTAGGTTCAAGCGGTAACAGCGTCAGAACAATTCAAACTCAGTTAAACGCAATTTCAAATACCTATACAGCTATACCCAAATTAAGAGTTGACGGAATATATGGTGAGCAGACGGCGGCGGCGGTAAAAGAATTCCAGAAAATATTTAACTTGCCGCAATCAGGTATTGTAGACTTTCCGACATGGTATGAAATTTCTTCAATTTATGTTGCCGTCGAAAAAATAGCCGAATTAGTATAAGAAAGTCTTGGATTTTTAATAAAGCAGACACAAAAAACACAAAAATAATTACAGCAATCCGTAAAATTTAAAGTAAAATAATTTTTGTCTTAATTTATATCAGAATTGCTGTAATTTTTATACAAAGAACTATTCATTTTAACTCCCTTTAGTGCGAACATCAAAAAACTTTAGAGAAAGTAATATTTTTTAACTCGGATATGTAATATTTCCCATATATTTAACAGATAAAATTAAAGTCCCCTCCCATTTCCGCCAGAGGGGAACTTTAATTTTTGTCGGTCAAATCATTTTAATATAAAATTATCAACAGCTGATTTAAAGACAATAGCCTGTTTAAGCAAATCTTCCGCTAATTCCTCGCTCTTTATACTCAAAGAATTATTATCCTTCGCAACCTCTGAGATATTCTGAACACTCTTTCCGATATCCTCTAAAGCTGTTTCCTCATCCTTCAGGGCAACGGCACATTCATCAATAAGTACGGCAATTTCCTTAACCTGTTTAATCATTAAATTAAGTGACTCTGACGTAGTATTAGCGATTTCAACGCCAAATTCAATTTTAGCTAAAGAGCTGTTAATAAATTCCCCTGTTTCTTTAGCCGCGCGCTGGCTTCTTCCCGCAAGACTTCTTACCTCATCAGCGACAACAGCAAACCCTTTTCCGCTGTTTCCGGCTCTTGCGGCCTCAACGGCGGCGTTAAGAGCGAGAATGTTTGTCTGAAAGGCAATATCATCAATAACGCCGATAATATTGGAGATACTTTCAGACGCGTCGTTAATGTCCTTCATCGCGATAAGCATATCTTCCATCTTTTTGCTTCCCTCAATAGCGGAATTTTGCGCGGCGAGAGCTATTTCATTAACTTTTTGCGATTTTTCGGAATTTACCGCTGAATTTTCGGAAATATTTTTTATCATAGAATTTAACTCATGTACGGAATTGTTCTGAGAAACAACGCCTTCGACAAGTTTAGAACTATTTCCGGAGATATTTTTCGCTTTGTCCGAGACACTGTTGGCGGAATTTCCTATTTCCCTGAGCAATCCGTTAAAATTGGATAAAATAAGGTTTAAAGCATTTTGAATAGTTTCAAAATCTCCTATATAATTTTTGTTAATTTCAACGCTTAAATCCTGTTCCGACAATTTTATTAAAATATCCGATATATCCTCAATATAATCGGAAACCGTTTCTATTGTATAATTAAGGTTGTTTTTCATAACCTCAAACTCACCGGAAAAGGACTCGTTTATTTTGACCTTAAAATTACCTTCCGCAAGCTGCTTGAGGGTATTTGAAACACTTATCAGAGGTTGCTTTACAGTCCGCAAAACTGTATTAAGACCATTTACAATATTATTCCAGTCTCCCCGATAAGACGCCGAATCTATAGCATAATCCAATTCACCTTTTATAGCGGCGTTAATCATTGAGTTAATATCCTCGGAAATAGAAATAAAATTATTTCTAATAGCGTCAAGAGCGATATTAATTTCTTTTTTTCTTCCGGGAAACCTCTTAATATTCATATCAAAATTACCGTTTCCGTATTCCTGAATACATTCGATAACCTTATCAGTATCGTCAAGTAATTCGTCGATAATATTATTGATTGACTCCGCGACTGATTTATAAGCTCCAAGATAATTTTCGCTGTCGATTCTTACTTCTGTCTCCCCATTATGAAGAAGCTTAGAGGCGTCGTTTATCTCACTGAGAAGATTTTTTAAAATATTAATCATATTCCCAAGAGAATTAGATAAATTTCCCAGTTCATCACTATATTTTGAGTTTATCACTATGTCAAAATTACCCCTGCATACGTCCTGCGCCGCTCTTTCAAGTTCAATAACCGGTCTTTTTATGCACCTTGAAACAAATAAGGCTATAGCTATGGAAACACATATTAAAATAAATAAAATGCCGATAAGTCCGCCGACAGAAACGTTTGAATACTCATTTATTGTATTAGCGTTTCTTATTAAATTGTTTATGGTAGACCTTGAGATAATGTCACAGCCATTCAGAAGTTCCTCACAGAAACTATAATTTTCGTCAATAATATTTATAGCCTCTTTGGTGCTTCCCTGTTTCGCAAGCTCTATAGCGCCGCTTACCGCATCAAAATATTCCTCAGAATTGTTTATAAGATTATTGATAAATTCCATATATTCTGTTTTGCCTGATTTATCGTTAAGATATTGCTTATACCACTCAAGTTTTTCGGAAATAGTCTCCTTTGAATCTTCCATTTCCTCCGATATATCGGAGATGTTGGAGTTATTCGCCGTATGAAGTATGAGACTGTTCACGTCGATAACATATGTATATACGCTTTCTTTAAGCTCGTCAATTTCCTTTACGACCTCAAGATTTTGATTAATGCCGCTGTGATAGCTCCCGCTTACATTAAAAAGAGCCAATATAGCGAATACGCCAAAACACAGACTTATAAAAATGGTCAAGCCGAAAGCAATTAAAAGTTTTTTATTTATTTTAAGATTTTTGTACCAAGCCATAAAAATCATCCCCTTTACTCAATTTTTCCGTCTACTCCTTTTATAAACCACATCATTGAGCTTAATTCCTCATCGGAAAGCTGTTCTCCATCTTTAACAACAAGTTCGTCTGCCTGATTATAAATGGGCCCTGCGAAAATTTTATCGTCACCGTTTAAAATTTTCGTTTTTTCATCTTCAATTAAAGCTTTAACATCTGAGCTCACAGCATCCGAAACAGGCGCGATATCGACAAGCCCGCTTGAAGCGCTCAGCCATTCTGAATCTGTTTTCCATTTTCCGTCGAGAATTCTCTGAGTACATTCGGTATAATATATTCCCCAATTCCATATAGCCGCCGTAATCTGATTTTCATTCTCATAGGACATATCTCTGTTATATCCCACAGAATATACGTTATTTTCCTGTGCGGCGACCTGAGGACCGGTTGTATTTTGATGCTGGGCGATAATATCGGCGCCGCCGTCAATAAGTTTTTGCGCCATAGCTTTTTCAAGTTCATAATCGTTCCATGTCGAAGTCCATAAAACCTCAACGACAGCGTCGGGATTAACCTTTTGAACACCCAATGTAAAAGCGTTTATTCCTCTTATAACCTCCGGAATGGGAAACGCGGCGATATAGCCTATTTTATTTGATTTTGTGACGGAACCCGCGGCGATACCGGTCAAATAGCGCATTTGATAAATTTTCCCAAAATATGTACTCATATTATCAAGAGTTTTATAACCGCTGCAATGAATGAACTTCACATCTTTATGCTTGCCTGCCGAGCTATACATACCGTCCATATAGCCAAAACTTGTTCCATAAATAACTGTAGCGCCGTCTTTTATAAATTCCTCGCAAACTTCCTCAACCTGTTCAGGGTCATCGGAAACATTCTCTTTATAAATTGTCTTTACTCCCTTCATTTTCTCAACTTCCTGTCTCCCTTGGTCGTGCATCTGAGAATATCCTCCGTCATTTATTGCCCCGTCAAATATAAAAGCTACAATAAGCTCGTCTCCTTCAGTTTCATCATCATCTGATTTATCAGTATCATTAAAAATCGTTCCATCCAAATCAAGAACAACCTCATCTTCCTCATCTAACGGGCCGCAGCCGGTAAAAATCAAAGCCAACATAAGCACCGCCGAGAATAACCTGTTAATTTTAAAAAACTTTTCCATATTTTACCTCCTATAGAAATTCACAGAATTTCAAGCCGGTTTTAAAAACTGGGTCTTACATATATTTCAATTTATACAGTCAGAAATCAGAATATAGTCAACCAACTTAAAAATAGACAAGTTCAGCGGCTGAAAATCCTTTTTGCTTATGTTTAGTCAGTCAGCACAAGCAGCTGACTATGCTCTCCTTCCGCCGCCCTGCAAAAATAATTTTCAGCCCGCCTCCTTTTGCTCATTTTCAAGTTGATTGACTATAAATTTTTAACTGTACCGGCCCTGTTACGACTAATTTATTGTAACATAAAATAAATGAAAAAAAAAGTATAAATTTCTACACGTTCGTTTCATAAATTTTTACTCATAAAAACATACTTTATATTAAGTTTAGAAGAATACAATTAGGATA
>CAYLJL010000160.1:0-4866 GCA_964384005.1 uncultured Lachnospiraceae bacterium
GGTGCGTTCAGCAAAAACAACCTTAGGTTTATGTTCTACGGCTTCCTCGGGAGTCATCTGCGCGTAGCTCATAATAATAATGAGGTCGCCTTTCTGAACGCACCTTGCCGCGGCTCCGTTAAGGCAGATTATCCCCGAGCCTTTTTTACCTTTAATGGTATATGTCTCAAATCTCTGTCCGTTGTTTATATCAACAATATGTACCTGTTCATATTCAAGTATTCCCGCGGCGTCAAGCAAATCCTCGTCAACAGTAATACTCCCGACATAATCAAGTTCCGCCTGGGTCACTTTAACTCTGTGAATTTTTCCTTTAAGCATATTAACCATCATAAAATCACCTCCGACAAATAAAATGAGAAAATACCGCGCGGCTCAAAAATAAAAATCATTTTTATCAGCGCGTCCAAAAGCGCCATACCCGCAAGAAACCCAAGCGTTTACTGTAGTTTTACAAATTACCGTAAAGTTCCGGAATAAATCTATCAAACGGGTTCATATAAAAAATTATCAATGAGTCTTGTTTTCCCGATGTAAACGGCAACAGCGGCAAGAACAGTTTTCTCTATTTTATCAACACTCTGTAATTTGTTCATATCGACAATTTCAACATAATCAATTTTAGCCAATTTTTCCTTGTTTATCTCATTTTCAATAGCGGAAATAATTTTTAAAGCGTTTTTTTCACCTTTTTCAATAAGTTCCTTTCCGACTTTAAGAGAACGTGACAAAACAACGGCGGCTTTTCTTTCTTCCCCGCTGAGATAAGTATTTCTTGAACTTTTGGCAAGACCGTCGGCTTCACGTACAATAGGACAGCCGATAATCTGAATATTAAAATTCAAATCGCAGACCATTCTTTTTATAATAGCGAGCTGCTGGGCGTCTTTCTGTCCAAAATAAGCCCTGTCCGGAGACACAATGTTAAAAAGTTTGCAAACGACTGTGCAAACACCTTTAAAATGAACGGGCCTGCTTTTTCCGCAAAGACTTTCGGGCAGAGTATTCATATTCACAAAAGATGAAAAAAACTCATCATACATCTCAGAGATTTCAGGATTAAAAATAATGTCGACTCCCGCTTCCTCACAAATTTTTGAATCCCTTTCAATATCTCTCGGATAGCTGTCAAAATCCTCGTTCTCACCAAACTGCATAGGATTTACAAAAATACTTACAATAACCCTGTCATTTTCTTCTCTTGCTTTTCTTATAAGACTTTGATGCCCTTCATGCAAATATCCCATAGTCGGGACAAATCCGACTGATACCCCCTCTTTTTTCCATTCTGCCGTAATTTTTCTTATCTCGCTGACAGTTTTAAGAATTTTCATATAAAAATATCCTCCGTATTATCAAGTATTATCCTTTGTTGGGTATTTCCTTTAATTTCTGAATAACTTCATCGTCAATGGAAAATATATTCTCCTCGCCCGGAAAAATGCCTTTTGAAACCTCGTCTTTATAATTTAAAAAGGCTTCTTTCATAATATTACCCAAATCCGCATATTTTTTTACGAATTTAGGCAAAAATCCCGAATACATAGCGAGCATATCCTGATAAACAAGAATCTGACCGTCACAGCCCGCCCCCGCGCCTATGCCGATAGTAGGAACAGAAAGTTTGTTTGTAATAATCTCCGCAAGTTTAGCGGGAACACATTCCATAAGCACGGCGAAAGCGCCGGCCTCCTGAAGCGCTAAAGCGTCCTCAATAAGACTTTGCGCCGCCTCAAGGGATTTTCCCTGAACCTTAAATCCGCCAAAGGCATTCACCGACTGAGGAGTAAGACCTATGTGAGCCATAACGGGAATAGACGCCTTGACAATAGCCTCAATGTGAGGAGCGAAATCTCTGCCCCCTTCAAGCTTAACAGCGTGAGCGTGTCCTTCTTTAATAAGTCTGCCGGCGTTTTTGACAGCGTCGCAAACAGAGACCTGATAAGACATAAAGGGCATATCACTCACAAGGAGAGCGTTTTCACAGCCTCTCGAAACAGCGGCGGTATGATGAATCATATCCTCCATTGTAACGGAGAGAGTATTCTCGTAGCCAAGGCAGACGTTTCCCAGTGAATCCCCCACTAAAATCCCATTGACGCCGGCCTCGTCAATAAGTCTGGCGGCAGAGTAATCATATGCGGTAAGCATAGAGAGCTTTTCATTTTTTTTCTTTGCCTGAGAAAAAGTAACAACCGTGTTTTTCATTTGCAAAACCTCCAAAACTTTTTTAATTAATCAGCGTTTCCTTTAGTTCGTCATAAGAAATACCGGGATTTTTCAAAGCGGCGATATCTGAAAGTTTTTCCGACAAAATTTTATAAACAACTCTGTCCCTGTCCTTTAAAGCTTCCATATGCTTTGCGACCGTATATATATCGTTCCGTTCCACAGGTCCGGTCAGCGCGTCTAAAATGCCATTTTGAAAAACGTTTTGTATATTTCCCATAACAAGAGGTTTAAAAGCGGAATAAGCCTCCTCGTCGTCAAAACCGCATTTCTTTATAAAATCCATTCCGCTGTAAATAAGAGCATTAACCAGATTACTTTGAAAAACGCAGGAAATATGATAAAGCGTCTTTTTTTCGGATGGAATAATTTTAAATTTATTTCCGGCGCTTTCAAGAATTTTTTTAATTTCACCACAGGCATAAGAATTTCCCTCAAGCGTAAAAAAAGCTTTGGCAAAATTTTTATATGCGTTGCGCTTGTCGGAAACGGCAAGCATCGGATGTACCGAGCATACGAAAGCTCCTTTATCCGAAGCGCCTGTAAACACCTCGCAAGACAACGCCCCACTGCAATGGCAGATAATCTTTCCTTTGAGATTCAATAAAGAAAGCTTCTCCCATATTCCGAAAATAGCACCGTCGCATACAGTGACAAAAATAATATCGGAATTTTCCGCAAGTGAATAAAAATCACCAAAACAAAGAGATTCGGTAAAATCGGAAGCAAACTTAGCGTTTTCATAATTTCTGCTGAAATATCCTGAAACCGCGAAACCGTTTTCTCTGAGATATTTCCCGAAAGAGCAGCCCACTTTGCCCGCTCCGATAAACCCGATTTGCATAAAAAACACCTCCGGTCCCGCTCCGTAAAAGATACAGGCTGAAATAATTTTTTTATTTATAGCATTTATATTTATAGCAAACGAAATATAAGTATTTCTTACGTATTTGTAAAATCCGCATACTGAACAAAGTACGACGCCTGATTTCATTCTGTATAAAAATTATGCCTTATACAGACGGCAATAATCAATGACGTCTGTATATAGTCAGTAAAGTACCACGGAAATCAATTTTTGCGGCCAGCCTTTTTGCGATAGAAAAAGGTTCCAAAAAAAACTAAAAATTTCAAAAATTGATTTCCGTAGTAAAGTACAATTTCCGGAATCGAAATATTGTCATTGAAATTTATTTTTTATTCAACGTCCCTGTATAAAAAAAGAAAACCCCATACCTAAGGCATAGGGGTCTGTCAAAAACGAACGCATACGCCTTATAACAGTCAAAAATACTGTCTGACATTGTTCGCGGCATTTATAAAGGCAGAGTAAAAAACTTATTTTCTGCCGTATTTCTTATTGAATTTATCAACACGGCCGCCCGCGTCAAGCAAAAGTTTCTGGCTTCCCGTGTAAAAAGGATGACACTTTGAGCAAACTTCAACACGAATTTCTTCTTTTGTTGAACCCATAACAAACTCATTTCCGCAGTTACATTTTACTTTAGCTTGGAAGTATTCCGGATGGATACCTTCTTTCATCATACACACCTCTTTCTTTAACTGCAATGCGCCTCAACAGGCTAAAACATCGGAAAAATCGAACTGAAATCTTTACTTTATTTTTTGCGTTTTACCGGGAGGACACGTTTGCAGCACAATCTTCACTATGAGATACCTTTTACTATCTCTCATTTAAATAACATAACAAGTGATATTTTAACATACAGTCAAATAAAAAGCAACAATAAATTTAAAATAAATAAATTTTTGTAAAACTTGAACAAATTTCAGTTTCAAGGCTGTTCATAAATTCCCGTATGAAATTTACAAACAGCCTTGAAATCACAAAAACATTATATTTATATCATTACCGTTATCATTATAGTTCAAAAACCTTACATATACGACGCGAAAATATTTATAACATTTTCTTTAATGATAATTTCACCATGTTCGGCAAGGAAATATTTTGAAATAACATTAGATGTATGCTTGTAGCCATACTCCGAAAAAATCAAATCAAGAGAATCCGTTTCCACAGCGTCTTCGCCATTGTCATTCTGGATAACAAGAAAATATTTATCGTTGTATCTGTATAAAATATTAGTGCCCGAAAAAAATTTATCTGCTTTATGAGCGGCGGCGGAGATATCGTCGATTTTATCAAATGAATAAATTATTATATTTGAATCGTCGTCATTTTCATTGTATTCCTCGCCAAAAAACTCTTTTTTGATACTGCTTTTTTTAAACTTGCGTTCCTCTTTGCTCGGAGGCATAAGAGTAAATTTATTATCCATACGGCTTTCGTCCGGAACCTTTGACACAATAATAACGATACCGTCTGAAGCAAGCGGAGCGGCTTCAATCATAAGAGGGGAGTCCTCGACCTCAAAGCCGCAGGTTTCGACAGCTTTTTCCATCATTTCTCTGAAAAGAGCCTGTGTTTTTTCAGAGCCGTACGCAAGCTCTGTAAGTTTTATATTTCTTTCTCTTAAATCAGACTGATTTAAAAAAACTTTTATTTGATTCTCACTGATTCTTTCTATCTTCATATACTCCACATCCTTTATAAAACTATATTACAGCGTTATTATGATACCGTATTCTTCCTGTCAGTATCCTATAGTATTT
>CAYLJL010000161.1:0-4817 GCA_964384005.1 uncultured Lachnospiraceae bacterium
TCTCCACGTTGTTTCAAGAGTTTCTATTTTAATAGAACTTCCCGAAGCGAGCCTTGCCGTCATTTTAGACTGTTCAACTGTATTTTTAGCGTTTTTAATAAGCATTTCGTTTGTTTTCTCATCAAGAGCGGACATAGCCTCCGCCTGGATTTTTTGTCTTTTAAGCATAATAGCCTGAGCGAGGGCCTGTTTAAAAACAGGAAGTGTAATAATAAACGCCGAATTAATCTTCCTGACTAAATTCATATTGCTGAATTCCATAGTTTTAATCATAGGTATAGACTGCATAGCGATATTTTCCGCAGTTCTCAAATCCTGCGTTCTCTGTTCAAGCATCATAAGAGCCTGCTGAAGCCCTTGAATTTCAAATTGGATTGAGTTATCACCTGATTCTTTCATATCTGATTCTCTTTGAGCGATATAATCTTCAATTTCTTTACAGCCCTGTTCACCGGCGAGTATATATTTAACCAGCTGATGATAATATTCGACATTAGCGTCAAACATCTGGTTTAAGTTCCTGTTTGCGTTTTTAATTTCTGATTCATATTGTTTCAGCTGAACATAAATTTTGTCAACTTCCTCACCCATAGTATGGTATTTCGCCAGGATTTTGTCTAACTGCTTTCTTAAATTTCCAAACAACTTTCCAAAAAAACCAGGTTCCTCCTTAATTTCATCAATATCAAATTTAGACATTATTTTTGCTAATGTATTAAGCATTTCGCTGGAATCGTCAAGCTGTGATAAATTTGTATTGTTAAGAACAATATCCGAAGCCTTTGAAATTTCCTCCGCGGCTTCGGCGCCGAAAGAAACAATTGTCTCAAGGTTGTTTACCTCAATAGTGCTTACGAGGGAATCCACCTCTGCGGAATTAACAAGAGTTTCATTCATATGCTGCCTGTCGGCTACAATATCATACTGCTCAACAACCTCAATGTCGTTCTGATTTCCGACACTTGCGGAATTGACCTCTGAATCAGATTGTGTTTTTGCTGCTTTACTGAAATCAAGTCCCATTTTCAACCACCCCTTTTAAATATAATATCACGCCATGAATGACGCAGACTTGAAGAAACCGTAGATAGATTAGGTATTCGCAAATCATAGATATACTCGCCTATTTGATGTTCTTCAATAATTGATTTATTAAAATATTTTTCAATACACATATAACCTGTCGGAATAAAAAAAACTATATCAAATCCCACCAAGTTCAAAAAAGCCATAAGAATAGTATCCTCAAGGGAAACAATATTTTCTGTTGTGTTAATATAAACAATCTTAGGATTTTTTTTAGTAAAATCAAAATTCTGAATTTTTCTGACTATATCCTTTTTCATATTAAGAACAGTCGAGATTATCGTATATTCCGTACCGTTTTCAAAAGTACCTTTTATACTTTTTTGTTCTATAAGCAGCTGTAATTTATCTAAAATATAATTTTGTATATCTTCCCTTAAAAAATCATATTGATAGCATTTATGAGCCTTGATTTTTTCTTTTTGAAGCCTGCCGTTTTTAAAAAACTCAACAGCGAAAGCTTTGACAGGATTCAGCTCCGTCTGATTAATAAAAGGAGCGTCTCTTATAACAAAGGCTTCTTCCGTAACCAAAGCTTTAATGCCTGTCCAGTATTTAGAAATATCGCCGTCTTTAATTCCGGATACTTTAGAGAAAATTACAGGAATATTCACAATAGAATTACTGACGCTGAAATTAGGTCTGTATTTAACTTCTTGGTCCCATAAAATAGAAATTTCTTCATATGTTGTCCGCAAAATAATAGAAACAGCCTTGTTATACTGCCTGTTCCGGTACATTCCTGAATCCTGATACATAATATCGTCGAGTTCTCTTTCGGCGTTGTAAGCAGTTGTTCCAATACGAATCTCCGAATTCTCACCGGGAAATTTATCAACACTTAAAGAATTATTATAATTAATTTCATATAGCAGATTATCTTTAAGACAGCATTTAAAATTCAAGTCAGGAGCCAGAATAAGGACATCTATAGGAAGTCTTGCCAAAAATCTCACAAATAAAGCCTCGCTGTCATTTTTGCAACCTCCTAAATATATAAAACATCCAATATCATAAGTTTTCCAATTAGAAAACAACTTACCCTTATACCTGTCAAGCCAGCATAATATATATATGGCTTTATTTGTAAGCTTATTTAAATTCATATTTGTAGCTTTCGATTCTTCTGAAAGTACGTCAATAAAAGCCTTATTCATAATTCGCTGAAGCTCAATATTAGCTGAATATTTTATATTGCCTGATAAATCCATTAACATTTGTTCTTGATTGTTGTAATTTTTTCTATTAATCAAATTTATTTCTTCAACCGAAGGTTTAGAGATTTCATTTTCAATTATCAGAATTTGCCTTTTACTGTTTCTAATATGAAGCTGAAATTGATACAACTCATTTAAATAAGTAAGCTTATCCTCAACGCCGTTAATTCTGTAAAAACAGTTATAAAAAAATTTATCATCATTACCTCTTATGTTAACTTCCTTTTTAAAATCATCAAAACCGGTTCCCTCAATCCAAGCGTTTGTACAATTTAAAGCCTTTGGAAGAGTTGTATATATTCTTTCCCTGTTCAATCTGTTCTCAATTTCTTTTCTAACCGTCTTTATTCCAAAACCTTCAGGAAATTTTGACAAACCCGCCATATTAAAGCTATACGACAGCTCAGAATCCGGGTCTGATTTCAAATAAATTCCATCACCGTTATATTGTAATAAAACAACATCACAGCCGGAATTTGATAAAATGGCAATAAGTTTAAGCTCATAATTGCTGATGTCACCCTCATATAATATTTTAGGAATTTTATTCTCTCCCAGCTGACTTATAATTCTTTCAAACTTGTAGTATAACCAGCACATAAACTTAATATAGGCGTTTTTAAGCATATTATCGTTTTTGCCTTCCCCTGACATAGAATCAAGGGTATTGTAAAGAGATAAAGCGATATTTTTTCTTTGATAATCATTCATTCTCGGAAGCCATTTTTTCAAACCCGAAATAATAAACTCAACATCTTTTTTAAAATCCGTACCCATAATTTCATTGTAGTATGATAAATTTTTCTCATCAGGATTCGGAATTTTCCCCTCGATAACAACCCCCGACAATCTTGCCGTATCATAATATTTTAAAATAAATTCCTTAACTTGTTCGTTATATCCGTTTATGCGATAAAAATAAACTCCCTTTTCAGGACGATTATTAAAGTCATAAAAATAATCATTTAGATTTTGAAGTACCTTGTGTTCAAACATAAACTAAAATTTTCACCTTCAATATCCTTTTATTTTTTTTTGTTCATTAAATAACCGGATACCGCCCCGACAAGACCGCCTATAATGTGTGTCAGATTGGATACGTTATCATCAATAAACAAACCGTTGTAAATCTGCTCACCGATGTAAATGACGGCGACAAGTATAAATGTAAGGGGAATAGCGCCCTCTTTTATACTTGTAAAAGAAGAAAGCAGTATTAAAGAAAACACAACTCCGCTTGCGCCCAATAACATAACATCGGGAAAGAAAATAAAATTAACAATTCCCGTAACAAGTGCGGTAATAAGTATAACTGATATCATATTGCCCGAACCATATTTCTCCTCAAGTAAAGGTCCGACAACTAAAATCAGCATAATATTTCCAATAAAATGTTCAAAACCCGAGTGTCCGAAAATATGCCCAATAAATCTAAAATATGTCAGCGGCTCGAGAAAAGAAGAGCGATATACACTAAAAAGAAAAATATTTGTTTCCCCGTTGGTAAATTTCCCAAGAAGCAAAGAAATAAAACAAATAATTGTAAAACCCAATACAACAGGAGAATTAAAAGAAATTTTAAATTTTAAATTCATTTTTCCCATAAATAATACCAACCCTGCAAAAAATATATGATAAACAAAAGAAATTCTTTTACTTTATGCTGACCGCATTGAAGAAAAATTTCAAATTCCTTATGGGTCATATACACCCGCATTATAGTGAACAGCAGATTATTTTTTCTTTCACTACATATATTACACAAAAATTATACCATTTTTATGTAATATACGCAAGTACATTTTAATTTTTGACACGTTCATTTCATAAACATACAATATCAATAAAGAACATTAGAAAAAGTGATTTTTGATTTATTATTGATATACAATATCAATAAATAATAATGTAAATTATAAGATTTTTTGTTTATTTTTAATATTAATATTTTCAAGTTAAAATTATTTTTGTTAAAAAATACATTTATGAAACGACCGTGGCCACTTTATAAAAAATACTTGACAAAAATATTATTTTGTCATATAATAATACATGGTTTTATTGATACGCACCATTAGCTCAGTTGGTAGAGCAGCTGACTCTTAATCAGAAGGTCCAGGGTTCGAGCCCCTGATGGTGCATACTTAAGCAGAGTTTTTACTCTGCTTTTTTGTATTAAGGTATTTTATATAAATGGTAACTAAATTTAAGGAAACACCACACAAAGTGAATAAAAACAATTTTTATCGCTTTTTACGTGGCATCCCCCTAAAAATAAATTATTGTGAGGTGATTTTTTGTCCTCCTTTATTTTGAAAACTATAGCGTATATATTTATGATTATTGACCATTGTACTATTGTTTTTAAATGGTACGACGGTTTTCGCTGTATAGGAAGAATAGCGTTTCCGGTTTTTGCCTATTTAGTCTCGGAAGGCTGCAAACATACTAAAGATTTTAAAGCGTATATTTTAAGACTTCTCATCTGCGCTTTTATATCTGAATGGATTTACG